>JAZADA010000071.1:0-4965 GCA_036124135.1 Planctomycetota bacterium
CTTCACGCCCAGGGGCGCCACGGGGTAGAGTTTTATACGGAAACGAAAGTGGTCGTCGAACGATGGCCGGACAACTGGTCCCGAAAATTCTGACGCAGGAACTATTTTATGAATCACCGTCGTGTAAAACATGCCGTGCTACACTTGCTGGGGGGTGTCGCTGCCGGGTGCGTTCGTCAGCAAGGGAATACCCAGGAAAAGAAACCAGTGGGTTTGAGTGGGGATTTCAGCAAGGAGTTGCCGCGTCTTCCGGCATCGACCCCTGAAGAATCCCGTCAGAAGATGCAGGTGAACAACGAGTTTCGAGTTGAGTTGGTCGCCAGCGAGCCACTGGTTCACGATCCGGTAGCGATTGCCTTTGATGCGTTCGGGAAGATCTATGTGGTCCAGTTGCCAGGTTATAACGCGTATGCCCAGGAGGATACGATCCAGGGTGGTTCGGTCGCCCTGCTGGAGGATCGGGACAAGGACGGACGTTATGAGACCAGTACGCTGTTTGCCGAGAACCTCAAGTATCCGACGGCGGTATGCTGTTGGGACGGGGGTGTCTTCATCGGCGATGCGCCTGATTTGCTTTACCTTAAAGATGTGAACGGGGATGGTAAAGCAGACGAAAAGAAAGTCGTGTTTCGTGGGTTTGGTTCGGATAAGGCTGGCGAAGCACACCTCAACTCATTTCGTTGGGGCCTCGATAACCGGTTTCATATTTCCACGAACCTGGCCGGTGGCGATGTCCGGGTCGGGGTGAATGAGAAAGAAAAGGCCGTTTCCGTACGGGGGCGTGGGTTCATGTTTGATCCCCGCAACCTGGGCCGGTTCGAGTTGACATCCGGGGGTGGACAGCATGGCATGAGCATGGACGACTGGGGGCGAAAGTTCGTTTGCCAGAATAGCGTGCCGGCGCAGACGCTGATGTACGACGATCGCTACGCAGCACGGAATCCACAACTCAAGGCCGTCGCTCCAGCAGTCAGTATCGCCCCTGATGGTAAGTACACCAAGTTGTATCGGGCCAGTCCACCGGAACCGTGGCGTGTGTTGCGGACGAGGTTAAGGAAAGAAGGGAAGTTTCGAGGTTCCGATGAGGGAGGGAAACCATTTGGATTCTTTACCGGTGCCACGGGGATCACGATTTTTCGAGGCGATGCCTGGCCTGAAAAGTACCACGGCAACATGATCGTCGGTGACGTGGCTAACAACCTTGTTTATCGGGCAAATCTCGAACAGCAAGGCCTGGGGCTCGTGGCTCGTCGGGCGGATGAAAATGCGGAGTTCCTGGCATCCACGGATATCTGGTTTCGGCCGGTGCAGTTCGCGAATGCCCCGGATGGTAACCTCTACATGTTGGATATGTGCCGAGAACTGATCGAGGGCGCAGCATTTCTGCCACCGGAGTTTTTCAAGTACCTGGATGCTGCCAGTGGCAATGATCGCGGTCGTATCTACCGCATCGTTCCACGGGAATCACATCGGAAAAGCGATGCGCCGTTACGGTTAGGAGAACTTTCGTCGCAGGAACTGGTGCCGCTGGTAGCCCACCCGAATGGTTGGCACCGGGACGTGGCCAGTCGCTTGCTTTACCAGCGGCAGGATCGTCGCGTGGTTCCGGCACTGGAAAAGCTGGCCGTGGAAGCCAGTTTGCCGCAGGGACGCATGACGGCATTACACGTCCTTGAGGGACTGGCGAGCTTGAAGGACGAGATGGTTTTGAAGGGATTAGCGGATGCCTCATCCCAGGTTCGCATTCAAGCACTGCGACTGGCGGAACAGCATGTCGCGGCATCACCAGCGATACGCGCGGCACTGGTCGCTATGCACACAGATGATGACCTGGGGATTCTCTACCAACTGGCTTTTAGCCTGGGGGCGTTCCGCAATAACGCATCCAGCAAGGCATTGGTAAGCATGGCCAAGCAACACGTGACTAATCCATGGATGCGATTGGCTATCCTCAGCTCACTGGAACGACGGTCGGACGTGGTCTTTCAGGCACTGGTGCGTGATGAGGGATTTCGGAAAACAGCCGCTGGACGACAATTCCTGGTCACGTTGGCGACCCAGGTGTCCGCCGCCGGGAGGGGCAGCGAGATCGCGGTGGTGGTCGACACGCTGCAGTCGTTGCCGGAGGGAGAAAAATCTCTTGGCGAGGCCCTGGTGCAGGCGCTGATTACGAATCAAAAAGGAGTCACGCGTGAACGGATCCTGGCCGCTGCCGGAGGTAAGGCGTCGGTGATCCTGGCAGAACTACTCGCAGAGGCTCGCGAACGGGCTGTTGACGAGAAGATGGGCATTGCCGAGCGGGCGGACGCCATCCGGAGCCTGCAACTGGGCACGTTCCAGGAACAGGCTAGCCTGCTGGAGAACCTGCTGCAACTCAAACAGCCCCAGCCGATTCAGGCTGCAGCCCTGGAAGTGGTCGGGGAATACTCGGACGTTGCCGCTGCGGGACTCGTGCTGGAAGTATGGCCAGGTTTAAGCCCAGGCTTGCGGACCCGCGCGGCCGAGACGCTGTTGTCTCGACCAGCCTGGGTCAGTCTTTTCCTGGATGCCATCGAGGAAGGGAAGGTCGCCCGCAGTGACATTGATCCTTCCCGCGTTCAGCTGCTGTTGAAACACCCCCAGCCGGAGGTTGTCCAGCGAGTACAGAAGCTGTTCGATGGAACCGGTTTGGCGGGACGAGCCGATGTGGTTAAGTCCTACCAGCGAGCCCTTGATCTCGAGGGAGATGCACAACGTGGAAAAATGGTGTTCAAGAAGAATTGTTCAGCCTGTCACCGACTGGAAGATGTGGGTAACGCGATTGGTGCTGAGCTGCGAGGTATTCGGCAGCGGGGCCTGGCCTCGGTCATGCTGAACGTGCTTGACCCGAACAGGGAGGTGAAGCCGAAATACCTGACGTATGTACTGGAAACCACCTCCGGGAAAGTGCTGACAGGAATGATTGCCATGGAATCGGCAAACAGCGTCACGATTCGGCGCGTGGACGGGACCTCGGAAAGTGTTCAACGCGTGGAAATTGATCGGTTGCGCAGCACCGGGCTCTCGTTCATGCCAGAGGGCCTGGAAAAACAGATCAGTGTCGAGTCGATGGCAGACCTGTTGAGCTACCTGGATTCAATCGATTAGCGTGGTGGTGAATCAGGGGCGTTCCCAGACAGCTTTTAGGCGTTTGGCATCCTCACCACAAACGGCGGACATCTCCAGGCCGCTCGCCTGGGAGATATAAAAAATGCGTCCGTTGGAAACAGCTGACCCCAGGCACTCGCGGGAATCAACGGCAGGTCCGGTCGCAACGAGCTTGTGTCCGTTGGTCAGGTCCAGCATGTCCATGTTGGGACCCATGAGGAAGGGCTCTGAAAACGTGAAGCGGGCACAATTGTAATCCAGGTCGAATCGGTAGGTGATTTTACCCGTGTCCTTGTCGAAAACGTGGCATTGGGCCCGGATCGCATTTGAAAAGATGAACTTTTCTCCCACGGTCACGACGTTGACCGCAGAGGGAACCGGGTCGGATCGCCAGACAACGGAAGCATCCTTGGCGTTCAGGCACATGATGTAGCGGTCCTTGGTGGTTTCATTAGCCGGGTTGTAGCCCCCCAGGTAAATCCGGCCGTCCTTGGCCGTGACGGTGCAACCGGCGGTGACGTGGTACTTGGTGGTCAGCCAGTCGACTTTTCCAGTAGCCGGGTCCATGGCGGCTGTGATTCCATTGACACCACCCTCGATGCCGCGACGACGGCGTTTGTCTGCCTGGTAACCAAAGAAGGTTGAATAGTAGAGCTTGCCGTCCATCATGGCTAATCCACAGTCATTGCCACCGGACCCGTACTTGGAAAAATCCTTTTTCCAGGCGAGCTTGCCAGTATCCAGGTCCCAGGCCCAGATGAGGGGATGTTGGTCCTTGGGGTAGTAGGGGTTGTTGTGGCTGTAGATAAAGCTCATCACTTCCTGGTTGTTCATTGTCTTGGTGAGATTGCGCCAGGCAAACGCTTTTTCAGAACCGCTCGGAGCGTGCTTGCCGGAACCTGACGCGTAGATAGCAAGGTTTCCATGCAGGACCGGCGGGAACTGCCGACTCCAGCTGGGTGACCCGGTAAAGGGAGTTTCCCAGAGTAGTTTTCCAGTAGCGGCATCCAGGCAACGTAAGCGAGACTTGAGCAGACCCGCCTGGGGGACCAGCAGTTTCCCCTTATAGTAAAGCGGCGAGGTAAAAGAGAGATAGACGTCCGGCCAGTAACGCCGCCACAGAAGACGTCCCGTTTCCTGTTCCACCGCGATGATCTGCCCTTCGGCCGTGTGCGTATACATGCGGCCGCCGCCACAGACGGGAATGTGTTTGACGGAGCCCTCTACGCGACGTACCCAGCGCATCCTTAGCGGGGGTTTGAGTCCCTGGTTGTTGGCGTTGGTGCATCCCATGTCGCCGTAATTGGTATACCAATCAAACTTGGGGTCGGTGAAAGCGCCGGTGAGCGGACTGCGGATCTTGTGGACTCCGAGGTCCTGTTTCGGTAGTTGAGCCGTTCCGTCCGGTGAAAGCACGTAAAGATAACCATCCTCACACCCGAAGTAGACGTGTCCATCCGAGACGGCCACAGGAGACGTGATCGGACTGTCGAAAGGTGTGGCAAACGACCAGGGCTTCTTTTCGCCCTCCAGGGAAACCACGTACAGTTTTCCATCGAGGCCGCCGTAAACGGCCTTGTCCTTGAGTAACACGGGAGAACAAATGGAGGGATAACCGCCCAATGAGCGAGGTTCCTTTTGTCCCGGTCGATGAAGACAGAGACCGTAGCCGCGTTCGGGACGGACACGATAGATGTCCTCCCCGCGGATGCTCACCGAGCTAAAACTCATCAGTCCCGGGGTGTCGATGTAGGTTTCAGTTCCAGGTACCGGTTCCGCTTTAACCTGGTCACCCTGGAGCGTGAATTTCTCTACCCGTCCAGCGTTGTCGCGCCGATG
>JAZADA010000072.1:0-14560 GCA_036124135.1 Planctomycetota bacterium
CCATGAATTCCTGCGGACCTTCCCACGCACACTGGATGACATGGAACGGCTGCTGAACCGCAACCGGATCTTTGTTGATCGCACCCAGGGAGTTGGAGTCCTCAGCCGCGAAGATGCACTGAACGGCAGTGCATCGGGTCCCATCGCGCGTGCCAGTGGAGTCACCCGGGACCTGCGCAAGGACGAACCCTACCTGTGCTACGCCGATTTTGACTTTCGCGTCTGCTGTGCGCATTCGGGTGACAGTTACGCTCGCTACCTGGTACGGATGGCAGAAATGCGTGAAAGCTTGAAGATCATCGAACAATTAATTGACAACATTCCGGCAGGACCGATCAATGTTGGTATCGATGAACGAACCACCCTGCCCACCAAGGAACAGGTTTACCAGACCATTGAAGGCACGATTACTCACTTCGAATTAATCATGAGCAATCGCGGCTTTACCGTCCCCTGCGAGGAATCCTATGCAGCGATTGAAGCACCGAACGGTGAGCTGGGATTCTACATCGTCGGGGACGAAAGCAACGTTGCCTACCGGGCTCGTTGTCGCCCCCCCTCGTTCATTCATTTCTCGCTGTTCCCGGACTTGATTCGTGGCCATACGCTCAGCGATATCGTGGCTGTACTGGGAAGCCTGAACATTATTGCTGCTGAACTGGATCGTTAACACTCGAGATTTTATTCACCATGTCATCATCTGAACCTGACACCGCAGTCCCTGGAAGCAACGGTCCCGATCGTGTGCTGACGGCTGAAATGGTCGCGGAGATTGAATCGCATTTCGATCGCTATCCTTCGCGCCAGGCGGTCACGTTACCTGCGTTACATATTGTCCAGGAACGTTTGCGGCATGTTCCCTTGCAGGCCGTGGTGGAGATTGCGGAGCTCCTGGATTTAAAGCCGGCAGATATCCAGGACACGCTCACTTTTTACGGCTTCTTCAAGCAGGATCAACCGCACGGTGAGACGCGGGCCTGGGTATGTCGAAGTATTAGCTGTGCGTTACTGGGTGCCGATCAGATCCGGGAGCACCTTTCGGAACGAACCGGGTTAAAGCCGGGAGAAACGACTGCGGATGGCAAGCTGACGATCGAGGCCGCTGAATGCCTGGGAGCCTGTGAATTCGCCCCCTGCATGCTGGCCGGAACAACACTCTACAAGCGCCTGACCACGGAACAGGTTGACGAATTCCTTGAATCCCTGGAGCAACCGCACGGTGCCTGATTTCGAACCTGTACTACTGGCTGGGATCGCGAATCCTGACAATCATGCCATCGATGTCTACGAGGCAACGGGTGGATACCAGACCTTGCGCCGGATCGTACAACAGTCGACCCCGACGGAGGTCGTGGAGATCGTCAAGGCGAGTCATTTGCGAGGCCGCGGCGGAGCCGGTTTCCCAACAGGTCTCAAGTGGACCTTCTTGCCGGATGACCACCCAGGCCCCATCTATTTCTGCCTGAACGCTGACGAAAGTGAACCGGGTACCTTCAATAACCGCATCCTGATGGAGCAGGATCCCCACCAGGTACTGGAAGGCCTGATTCTCAGTTGTTTTGCGACCCAGTCGCGCACCGCTTACTGTTACCTGCGTTACGAATATCCACTGGCCCTGGAGCGGTTGCAGCGTGCCGTGGATGACTGTTACGAACGAGGTTACCTGGGTCAAAATATCCTGGGCAGCGACTATTCCCTGGACGTGGTGATGCACCGAGGAGCAGCAGCCTACATCTGTGGTGAAGAAACCGGCTTGATTGAAAGCCTGGAGGGCAAACGGGCCTGGCCTCGGATCAAGCCTCCCTTTCCTGCGGTATCGGGTGTCTTTGGTAAGCCCACGGTCGTCAACAACATCGAGACGGTTGCCTGTGTGAAACACATCTGTGAGCGGGTACCGGACTGGTTCAAATCGATGGGCGTCGATCCGGATCCTGACAATCCACGCGACCTCGGCAGTCACGGCCCCAAGCTGTACTGTCTCAGTGGTCACGTAGAGCGACCAGGGTGCTACGAGGCACCGCTAGGAATCACGGTCAACGAGTTGATCGAGGAGCACGGTGGTGGTATTGCCGGCGGGCGACAGCCGAAGGCAGCGATCCCGGGTGGTATCAGCATGGGCCTGCTGCGTGCAGATGAGTTCGACTGTCCGCTGGACTTTGCGGGCCCCGGGACCTACCAGTGCCTGGGGCTGGGAACAGCCGCCGTGGTGGTCATGGATGAAACGGTCTCGATGGTTGATTTCCTGCACAATAGCTGCCAGTTTTTTGCTCATGAGAGTTGTGGTCAGTGTACGCCTTGCCGGGAGGGAACTTCCTGGGCGCTGCGCATGGTCGAGCGCATCCGGGCGGGCAAGGGACGACTGCATGACCTGGAACTGTTACTTGAAATCGGCAACTCGATCGGGATCATGCCAGGCACCACCATTTGCGGATTAGCCGATGGAGCTGCCTGGCCTATCAAGAACGCCATCACGAAATTCCGTGATGAATTTGAAACATATATCCGGGAAACCAATCCCACGGGTTTCGACACCCGGGATCCGGTACCCGCACTGGAAACGATTCAACTGCATTAAAGAGGCCACGACAACAACACGTTTTACTAAGAGACCGGTCCTTACGACCGGCTGCATTACCCTGATCAGCGAGTATTAGCGAATCACTTATGCCTACCGTCATTGTCAACGACGTGGAAATTGAAATCGGCCCGGATGAACAGATTAACGGGATCCAGGCCGCCAAGCGCGCCGGCGTGGAAATCCCCCATTACTGCTGGCATCCCGGCCTGTCGGTGGTCGCCAGTTGTCGTATGTGCCTGGTGGAAACAGGTCGAAAGGACCCGGAGAGTGGAGATGTGAGCCTGGTCCCGAAGCTGGTACCAGCCTGTCAAACGCCAGCCACGGACGGTACGGTTTTTGTCACGGACAGCCAGAAGGTCATGGATGCCCGGGCCATGGTCGAGGAAGATCTGCTGATTCGTCATCCCATCGACTGCCCCATCTGCGACAAGGCGGGTGAATGCACGCTCCAGGATTACCACTTCGAACATGGCCGCGAGGAACGTCGCGCCGACATCAATCCGTTTACCAGTCGCCGTCGCAGCCTGGGCGATACTGTCACACTGTTCGTCGATCGTTGCGTCATGTGTACACGCTGCGTACGCTTTTGCCGCGAGGTAACGGAAACCAGCGAACTGATGGTAACCAATCGGGGAACGGACGAAGAGATCGACGTCTTTCCAGGTTTTCCGCTGGACAACAAGATGTCCGGCAACGTGGTTGACCTGTGCCCGGTGGGAGCCCTGGGCGACAAGGATTTCCTCTACCAGCAACGCGTCTGGTTTATTAACAAGCGTTCTCATGTCTGTGCAGGGTGTTCAACAGGCTGCTCCATTGACGTCGAGGAAAACCAGGATCAGATTTACCGACTCAAGCCCCGTGACAATCCGCATGTCAATCACTGGTGGATGTGTGATGAGGGCCGCTATGGCTGGAAACATGTTCATCACGCCGATCGTCACGTGCAGGCCTATCGACAGGACCAGTTGGATCCGGTTGCATTGGATGGCACCACACTGGCCGAGCAGCTTGATCAGCAACTTTCCTCTGCCGCAACGATCGCAGCCGTTCTGTCTCCCCATTTAACCGTGGAAGAGGCCTACCTGCTGGCAACTTACGTACGCAGCAAGGATCCTGCTGCCACCCTCGTGTTGGGTCATGTTCCGGTGCAGGGAGAAAATGAAACGTACGCCAGCGGCTTCACGATCCGGGCTGAGAAATGTCCAAATCGCCGTGGTGTCGAAGAAGTCATTGCTGGAATTGCAGGCGAGGTGATGACCTGGGAGTCCTTCCTGGAAAGCCTCCCCGATGCATCCCCGGAAGCAGTCTGGATTGCAGGCGGTTACAAGTCGGACTGGCACGATGATTCCGTAGCGCAGCGTTTCGAATCCATTCCCTTGAGGATTGTCCAGGACACATTTACTTCACCCCTGTCCCGGGCAGCGACCTACAGTCTGCCCGCCACCGCTTTCGCGGAGCAGGCAGGATCTTTTGTTAACCACGAGGACCACATCCAGAGTTTTGAGCAGGCGATTCGCCCCCCTGCCGGCGTGATTCCAGCAGGGCAACTGTACTGGAGACTGCTGGATCGAACAGGACTGTATCAAAGCCAACTGGTACTGGCAGAGATTGCTCGTGCGATACCCTACTTCAATGCTGCCACGGAGCCCCCGGGCGAACTGGGAATGAATTTGAAACTGAATCACCTTGCATCCTGACCCTTGTCGTTACGGATGAAATAAAGAGCCATGCAACCAGAATTATTTATAAAAATCACGATTGTAATCGGCGGCCTGATGACGGCAGCCGCTTACTTTGTCTTGCTGGAACGGCGTATTGCAGCCTGGGTCCAGGATCGGGTTGGCCCTAACCGGGTCGGCATCCCATTGACCAGGATTCGCTTGTTCGGCCTGGGACAACCGTTAGCGGACGGGCTCAAGATGATTTTCAAGGAAGAATACACCCCACGCCAGGTAGATCGGCGACTGTACGTGCTGGCTCCCCTGTTGATCCTGACTGCGGCGTTAAGCGTGTTTGCGGTGATCCCCTTTGGCAGCGCGGTGAACGCCGGTGGTTACTCGATCGAGCTATCCATTATTCCGGGTTTGAACGTCGGCTTGATCTACATCTTTGCTCTCTCCAGTATTGCGGTGTATGGAGTGATCCTGGGTGGTTGGGCCAGCAACAGCAAGTACTCGTTCCTGGGCGGCTTGCGTTCGAGCGCCCAACTGATTGCTTACGAGTTACCGCTGGGACTGGGCATCCTGGGGATCATCCTGGCCAGTAGTTCGCTGGACCTGGAGACCATCATGGCTCACCAGGCGGAGAGTGGCTGGTGGTATGCATTCACACAGCCCCTGGGTTGCCTGGTATTCGTGATTGCGGCCTTTGCGGAGGCGGCCCGGCTTCCGTTTGACTTGCCGGAGTGTGAGCAAGAGTTGATCGGTGGCTATCACACGGAATATGCGGGGATCAAGTTACTATTATTCCTGGTTGCCGAGTTTATTCACATGATCACGGCTTCCTTCCTGATCGTAATCCTATTTCTCGGTGGCTGGCATTTCTGGGGAATCACCGGGACGGACCCCGTGGCAACCAGCTGGGGCATGGCTCTGTTAAGAGTCCTGGTGCTGTTCACAAAGGTCTTCCTGGTAATCGTATTTTTCATGCTGGTACGTTGGAGCTGGCCTCGCTTTCGTTTTGACCAGCTGATGGGGCTGGCATGGAAAGTGATGCTACCGCTGGGAATACTGAATTTCGTTGTGGTTTCCATCCTGCTGGAAACCAGGCTGTTACTGTACGGGCAGGACGCGAGTTCAACTGGTTTTGATATCACCAGCGTACTGATCTCCTGGTTGATTTGCGTGGGCAGTTGGATTGCGATTTGCCAATGGGGCCCACGGGTGGCCGACAACCGTCCTCGCAAGTCACTTGATCCACAACTTATTGATTCCCAGATTTAGGTTTTCGTTTCCATACCGGGTGTAACCGGTAATCCTGCACAGAAAGATCGTGACGCGATGAAAGAAAACGACCCTGACATCCTCTGGATCGAAGAGCCTGAGTTGGGTTTCGCTGGTAAATCCTACCTGACACTATTTGCCCAGGGGCTAACGACCACGGTCAAGCACATGGCACGCTCACTGTCCGGCAACGCCTCCACCGTCAGCTACCCTGACGAGGAGCCGGAAATCGGTAACCCGGAGATTTACCGGGGCGTACACCGACTGAATCGAGATGACCAGGGTCGCGTGAAGTGCGTTGCCTGTTTTCTCTGTTCCACCGCCTGTCCGGCCCACTGTATCGATATCATTGGAACAGAAAGTCCCTGGGATGATCGGGAGAAATACCCCGCCAGTTTCACGATCGACGAGTTGCGATGTATTTATTGCGGGATGTGCGAGGAAGCGTGCCCCGTGGACGCTATTGAATTGACCAGCCTCTACAACCTGACCGGCCGTAGTCGCGAGGAAATGATCTTTGACAAGGAAAAATTGCTGAGTGTTTATGACCAGACGTGTGAACATGAACCCATGGTGTCCAGGAATCCTGGAGAAAGTGTGTGACCGTGTCCTGTAAGCTGTGCCTGGCAACGATCGATCCAGCTGTCCTGATCCGCAATCCGCTGATCTGGGGCATTCTCTGTGGCAGCGTGGCCCTGGCCCTGCTGTTACCGTATCGATCCCGGCAAGCGCGCTGGCCTGGAGTGGTCATGGGCATCCTGGGAGCGGGACTGGTGATCACCGGTTTGCCACTCGAACTGCACTGGAGTGAAGCGGGACTGTTTTACGTTTTAACGGTAATTACCCTGGTCTCCGCGGTCGCCACGATCAGCATGGAGAACGCGGTTTATGCCGCGATCTGGTTTGCGCTCTCGCTACTGGGAACGGCCGGTTTATTCTTTTTCCAGGGGGCCCAGTTCGTGGCGGTTGCCACGATCGTGGTCTACGCCGGGGCCATCGTGGTCACCCTGCTGTTCGTCATCATGTTGGCCCAGCCGGATGGCCAGGCAACTTATGATCGGATCAGCTGGGCCAGCTCCAGCAAAACGGTTTCGGTCATTACCGCTGCTCTGCTGGTGGCCCTGTTAACGATCACGTTAGAACAGGTGATACCCTCCTTATCAGCAACGACGCTCACGACGGACCTGTTACAGACAGAGCATGTCGCTCTATTGGGAAAACACCTGTTTACCGAACACCTGATTGAGATTGAAATCGCCGGTACGCTGTTGCTGGTGGCCCTCGTGGGGGCGGTAGCTGTCCTGATACATGCCAAGGAAGAATCCTCGCCGGATCCGATTTCCAACGATGAATGAAGTACCTTTACTACAGAACTACCTGGTCATCAGCAGCTTGCTGTTTGGCATGGGCCTGCTCGGTTTCATGGTGCGCCGGAACATGATCGTGATGTTCCTGTCCGTCGAGATGATGCTGCAGGGCATCTCGCTCAGTTTCGCGGCCTGGGGTCGTTTTCATGGTAACTGGGATGGTCAGATGATGGTCCTGTTTATCATTGCCGTGGCAGGTTGCGAAGCAGCGATTGCCTTGGCCCTGATCCTGGTACTGGTGCAACGCAGTCAAACCCTGGATGTTGCTCACTGGCAGCAATTACACGAGGACGGCCAGTCGCGTTTCAGCGAACCTTCCGTGCCAGCCACCGATCCATCTCGAATCCCGTGGCCCCAGCTGTCGCCAGCTGGCATTGAACCGGAAACAGATCCCGAGGCGGAATCGCATCGGAAACGGATATAACATGATTTTCAGCACGACAACCTTTCATCCGATCGCACTGATCCCAGCACTACCGCTGCTGGCCGCGATCCTGACTGCCATCCTGGGAGCACGTATCCTCGGACCACGAAGTCATTGGCCGGTCATGATAGCGACAGCTGGATCCTTCCTGCTTAGCCTGGGGCTGCTTCTCCAGGGCTCCCAGGCAGCGTCTGATGAACATCATCATGGTACCTCGTCGGAAACTGTCAGCCTCTGGACCTGGGCACACGTGGAAGATGCTCACCAGGCAGCCAGCTCCACGGGACAGCCCAGCGCGGATCTCCAGATTGATATCGTGCTGCGTGTTGATCCGCTAACTATCGTGATGCTGACCATGGTGACTTTTGTCTCACTGCTGGTGACTATTTTTGCGGCGGGTTACATGCAGGGAGATCGGGGGTACTGGCGTTTTTTCAGTTACATCGGTTTGTTTATTTTCTCCATGACGATGCTGGTCTCGGTGAGTAATTTCCTGCTGTTGTTCGTGTTCTGGGAAGCGGTGGGGATGTGCAGTTACCTGTTGATTGGTTTCTGGTACGAGAAACCGGAAGCAGCCGCAGCTGGCAAGAAAGCATTCCTGGTAAACCGGGTCGGAGATTTCGGTTTCATGTTAGCCATTTTCCTGATCTGGTGTACTTATGGAACGCTCAACTACTACAGCTACGATGGTGGACCGGGTGTCCTGGACAGTACACTGGCCATCAGCGGCACGACCGGTCTGCTAATTTGCCTGCTGCTCATGCTGGGTGCCTGCGGCAAGAGTGCCCAGTTCCCCCTGCATGTCTGGCTGCCAGACGCCATGGAAGGGCCTACCCCGGTCAGTGCACTCATCCATGCAGCAACGATGGTAACTGCTGGGATCTACATGGTGACTCGCTGCTGGCCACTGTTCGAGGCCTCGGAGGGTGCCCAGGTCACGGTAGCCTGTATTGGTGGCTTCACGGCGCTGCTGGCAGGCCTGATTGCCATGACCCAGTTTGATCTCAAGCGTGTACTGGCTTACTCGACCGTCAGTCAACTGGGTTACATGTTCCTGGCCCTGGGGACCGGATCACGAGCAGGGGTCATGGCAGGCATGTTCCACCTGGTAACCCACGCATTTTTCAAGGCCCTGTTATTCCTCGGTTCAGGGAGCGTGATGCATGCCACGGGCGGTACGGTCGACATGCGACAATTTGGTGGACTGCGACATCGCATGCGAATCACGCACGCAACTTTTCTGATCGGCTGCCTGGCCCTGTCGGGTTTCCCCTTCCTGGCCGGTTTCTTCAGTAAAGATGCGATCCTTGCTGCCGTTCATGAACGCGGCCTGGAAGCAGCCTATGGCGGTCTCTATACACTACTGTTCTGGGTTGCCACGTTCACTGCCCTGCTAACGGCCATCTATACATTTCGCGCTTTTTTCATGACGTTTTACGGAGCCGAACACATTCCCGCAGAGGCAGGTGAACATCCTCACGAATCTCCCCCGTCGATGTGGATTCCGCTGGCCGTACTGGCAGCTGGCACATGCGTCATTGGACTGGTTCATCACCCGTTGGAACATTTCCTGCTAGGGACTCCCAGCCTGTCTCACTTGCCCTCGGCAGAAGCTGGGCACGGCTGGGGCATCCAGGTGATGAGTGCCTGCGTCGCACTGGGAGGCATCGGCCTGGCGACCTGGCTTTACCTGGGAAGCGGGAGGTTGCTGGGTCCTATCACGGCACCGCTCAAACGTTGCGGTCTGTACCAGTTGTCGGAACACAAGTTCTACCTGGACTCCCTGTACTGGGGATTGATTATCTGGCCACTACGGATGATTTCGCTGCTCTGTTATGCCTTTGACCGCTGGGTCATTGACCGGTTGGTCGATGCCTGTGGCCGTCGCCCTCGCACCCTGGGCGACTTGATGCGATCACTCCAAATGGGACTGACTTCATTTTATGCCCTGGCCATGATGCTGGGGTTACTCGTACTGATGGCAGCTCGACTGTTATCAGAATTGAACTAGCACGATGGAACACTTGATGGGATTACTGCTGAACCTTTCCCTGCTGCTGCCATTACTGGCAGCCGCAGTGCTTTGGTTTGCGCCACTCACGAGGCAACAGGCTCGTGCCATGGCCCTGGGGGTGACCCTGATCACCCTGGTGATCGTAACCATCGTCACATCAGGTTACCCAGCCACGGGCCTGGCAACAGATGATTTTTATGCTGCCAGCGAATGGAATTGGCTCGGGGGCATTGGATTTGCCGAGATGGATATCCGTTACAGCGTGGGCCTGGATGGTCTGGGACTTTGGCTCTATGCACTGTCCGCCCTGCTGATGGTTACCGCGGTCCTGGTCAGCTGGGAGGCTGTACAGCAACGAGCCGGGTTGTTTTATGGTTTCCTGTTGATGTTGGAAACCGGCTGCCTGGGGGTATTCTGTGCGCGCGATATCATCCTGTTCTATATATTCTTTGAATTCACGCTCATTCCATTATTCTTCCTGGTTGGCATCTGGGGCAGTGAAGAGCGTCGCCAGGCAGCGACCAAGTTTTTCCTGTACACCCTGGCGGGCAGCGTGTTGACGTTTCTTGGCCTGATGGCGATCGTGCTGCTGCACTGGTCACACTCCGGCGAATTGACTTTTTCGATTCAGCAACTGACTTCCGCACTGCAGGAGGGTCCGTTGTCCCTGGAGTACCAGCGGCTAATCTTCCTGGCCCTACTGGCAGGATTTGCTATCAAGGTCCCCGTATTCCCGTTTCACACATGGCTACCGCTGGCGCACGTCCAGGCACCAACGGCAGGCAGCGTCTTGCTGGCTGGCGTGATGCTCAAGATTGGTACCTATGGTTTCCTCCGGTTCAACATTCCCATGTTGCCCGATGCCACGGCCTACTTCATGCCCTGGCTGTTATGGCTGGCCGTTGCTGGAATCATCTACGGGGCCCTGGTGGCCCTGGTCCAGTGGGACATGAAACGACTGATTGCCTACTCCAGCGTCAGCCACCTGGGCTTTTGCATGCTGGGGTTGTTTTCGCTTACCCGTATCGGCGTGCAAGGCGCAGCGCTGCAAATGGTCAACCACGGCATCTCGACAGGTGCCCTGTTTGCACTGGTCGGCATGTTATACGAGCGTTACCACACACGCGAAATCCGCCAGTTGGCCGGGCTGGCTCGTAAGACTCCCTGGCTGGCGTTTTTCATGCTGCTATTTACCTTTTCCAGTATCGGTCTGCCTGGGCTGAATGGTTTTGCCGGTGAGTTCCTGGTGTTACTGGGCATCTTCGAACGAGCCTGGAACAGCGCACCTGGGGCACTGGGTGGCCAGCTGATCGTGATCGCAACGCTGGCCGTCTCCGGCGTGGTACTGGGCGCCTGGTACATGCTGTACCTCGTCCAGCGACTTTTCTTTGGAAAATTACAGGAGCCCGATCAGAAGGATACGGAAACAACTGCGCATGTGATCCAGGATCTCTCCTGGCGTGAATTGGGTGCCCTGGCCCCCTTGGCCATCTTCGTGTTCTGGATTGGCCTCTGGCCCGGTTTTTTCCTGGGTCGAATGGATACCACGCTCAATGCGATTGTTGACCCTGCTGCGGCAGCCATTTCCGGCGAGCACCAGGCGTCGCTTCACAAACCCGTGCAACGCGCAACAAGAAATTCACCTGTCGCACAGGAAGCGGCCCAGCTTCATACCCCGGTCCCACAAATTTCGAAAGGAAAGTAGCTCGTGTTCGTCAACGTAAATACCATCTTGTGGATCTGGCCGGAGATCATCTTGATCCTCGTGGCCTGTGGTATTTACCTGGGTGGTACCTGGTCCACGAATCGTACCAGCTGGTCCCAGCTGGCGTTGGTCAGCTACATCGCTGCAGGTTTTATTCTCTTGCGTCATGAATGGTCGTTTTGGCATACCCAGGCCTCATTGCCTCCCAGCGGACCCCTTGCCATTGATGCCCTGGGACACGGGGTACGTATCGCCAGCTTGCTGATTGGAATCTTGTTCACGGGGTTGTACTGGAAAGGAACCGACCGTCGGTTGACCAACGAATTCCTGGGGACCCTGATGATGGCCATTGCCGGACTCATGCTGGTCTCACGTGCCAACCACTTGATCGTGTTATTCCTGGGGCTGGAACTGGTCTCTATTCCAACGTATATCCTGCTGTTTCTCAGCCGCTCGGATCCGCGGTGCCTGGAATCAACGACCAAGTATTTTTTCCTGAACATCCTCTCTTCGGCTGTACTCCTCTATGGTTTTAGTTTCCTGTACGGCACCACGGGAACCATGGTGTTAATGGGAACGGCCGACATACCGGGCATCCGGGAATCCATCATTACGCAGCTTTCTGCCGGCAGCACATCGATCCATTTACTACTCACGATCTCGGTACTCCTGGTCCTGGGAGGACTGGGTTTCAAGGTAGCAGCAGCTCCTTTCCATTTTTATGCTGCGGACGTTTACCAGGGTGCCAGCAATGCCACGGCTGGATTTCTGAGCATCGTCCCCAAGGCCGCCGGCTTCGTGGCCCTGATTCGGATCGTGGCCCTGTCGTTACCAGCTACTACAGAAGTTACCTGGCAGGTTCTTTTCGTCATGTCTGTTCTGACCATGACCGTGGGAAATGTCTGTGCCCTGTGGCAGCAAAATATTCGGCGTCTCCTGGCCTATTCCTCGATTGCCCATACGGGCTACATGTTGATGGGACTGGCGGCTGCGACCGCCTGGGTCGTGGCACCGACATCGGATACAACGGTATCCAGTGGCTCACCAACCGGCGGCATCGCCGCGCTGTTACTCTACCTGTTGTTCTACTCGCTGGGCACGATTGGCATCTTTGCTGCCCTGACCTTTCTTGGTAACGAGAAGGAACAAGTGGATAACGTGGACCAGCTTTCCGGCTTGTCTACGCGCCACCCAACAGTCGCTGCCGCCCTGGCTGTCTGCTTGTTTTCCCTGGCAGGGATTCCTCCACTGGCAGGATTCTGGGGAAAGTTTACGCTGTTCATGAGTGCACTGAGCGTTTCCTCGACAACGATCCTGGCATCGATGTTTAGTTGTTTCACGATACTCGCGATCGTAGCCGCTCTCAATGCAGCAGTCGCTGCTGCCTATTACTTGCGCTTGATCGGCGTGATGTATTTCAACAAACCATCGCAGGTGCTGCCAGCCGGCGGACATCGAGGCAGCTGGTTCGTCATGGTGTTCGCCACCTCGCTGATTATCGTGATCGGATTTCTGCCGGGACGAGCTATCCGGAGCGTCCGCAAGGCAGAAGAAGTTCAGCAGGGTCGAATGATCCACCGGATTCACGAGGCACTTCCTCAACAGGCTATCGAATCGGCCGATCCTGTCACCCCCTGAGCCACGTTCGTGGTAACTGTCCTACCGATAGAGCTGCTGGCCAGGCCATCTCCAGCGGTGCCCAGCGTCATGAGAACCGCATGATTTACGACGTTCTCCTTTTTGGATCTTTTCCCGGCACTGCTCCGGCCTTCTCGTCTTTCGTATAATCTCCAGTTGGTTGAAGCTGATTACTCCATTTTCTACTCGAGCTGATTTATGGCACGTCCGCGTTCCAGTACCACCGCATTACGAAAAACGCTCGATCAATCGGGACGACCTATCTACGTCCTGGATGAAAAACGCGTCATCATCTACTGCAACCAGGCCTGTGCCAACTGGATCGGAATTACTGCCGACGATTTAATCGGCATGCGATGTAATTACCATACGCAAGGCATCAGCGATCCCGTTGCTGAGATCGCTGCACGACTCTGTCCGCCACCCGCGGTATTCTCTGGAACCATGCTGTTCACGGAAATTAGCATTCCTTCGAAACAGGACCTCCCTTTTTCCACGGCAAGCTGTATTCCGCTGGGGACTGATCTCGAGGAAGAGACGGCTGTCATGGTTATCCTGGGAACTCCTGGCGAGCTGAAATCGATTCTGGAAACATCTTCGACTGACGATTGTGAAGCAACTTTTCACCAGAGGCTAAGCATTACCCGAGAGGCCTGGGCACGCGATTACAAGCTGGATCGCCTCATCGGGGATAGTCCGCTGATGCGTCGTGTTCAACAACAGGTTCGGCTGGCCATTAAGCAACCAACCCACGTCGTGATCACGGGACCGGCTGGCAGCGGTCGCGAACACGTGGCTCGCACCATTCACCTGAACCACACGTCGAAACCAAGTTCCCTGTTCCCGATTTCATGTCCCCTGATCACACCCGAATCAATGCAATCGACCGTGGCTGCTTTCGTCAAACACTGTCAACTGGAAGAAACCCTGGATCGTTCCTCGCTCATGCTACTGGACGTCGACCAGTTATCGCTCGAATCGCAACATGAACTGAATGGTTTTTTTGCGATCCCCAGTTTTCGTATGCTAACGATTGCAACTTCCCACCAGTGCCTGCTCACGATGGCTGAAGAGGGGACATTCAACAAACGATTGGCTTTGGCATTGAGCACCCTGGTTATTGATTTACCGCCGCTCTCGGACCGCGGAGAGGACATCGGCTTACTGGCCCAGGCCATCCTGGAAGATTTCAATGCCGAGGGTAATCACCAGCTAGGTGGTTTTTCGCAAGAGGCCATGGACCTGCTGCTGGCCCATACCTGGAATGACCAGGTCGACGAATTAGTTGAAGTTGTTCGATCTGGTTGTCAACACGCCGAGTCACACGTGGTCCGGGAAACGGACCTGCCGGACTATTTACACCAAACCATCCTGGCAGAATCACGGCAGCCGAAGGTCACCCAGGAAATTGACCTCGACAAGTTCCTGGCTAACGTGGAATCCGAACTGATTGAACGTGCCCTGGTCGAATCTCGTGGCAACAAGACCAAGGCTGCCCAACTCCTGGGCATTACTCGAGCTCGCCTGCATCGACGACTTCAGGCGGAGTTAACCTCGGAATCAGACAACCCAAGTTAAAGGTGAACACACCATCAATCTCAGTACATTACAACAATTGATCGAACCACGAGTTGCCGAGCCTCCAGCAGCCCGTTTCATCTTGTGTGAACGACGTGACCATTGGGCGGTGTCCCTGACTCGGTCCGTTCCATCGATACGTGTCATGCTTTACGAAACACGAAGCGTCTCCCAGGCCTGGGAGGCCCTGTGCCAGAGTCCTGCGAGTTTCCTGGGTCTTGAATTAACTGAGAATAATTTCGAACTCGTGGTACGTGGTTTAAAGCACCTTTCACGAGATTATCCACGGGCCAGGGCGATCATTTTCACCAATC
>JAZADA010000073.1:0-4627 GCA_036124135.1 Planctomycetota bacterium
ACGTGCTGGAATTGTAGTAGCCAGCTTCGGGATCGAGCAGGTTCACGGTGAACCGACCAGCGACCATCAGGTCGTCAGGATTGTTTCCGCCATTACCCTGCGTTTCTGCGATGGCGTTGTTCGTACCTTCGTAGGCACCAACCTGGTACTTGACAGCACCACCACCGAGTTGACCCCAGATGGCTGCTCCGTCATCACGACCCTGGAAGATGTCGTTGTAACCGAACTGGGACATGGGGAAATCCCAACCAGCGTTCTGGTAGAACGGACCGGAAAGGTTGGCACGATCACTGGGGGGAAGCATACGTCCCATCCAGATGTTGACCAGGTCATTGAACTCGAACTTGACGATGGCGTCCAGAACGCGAACGCTGGCGTCATCTTGGTTATCGAACCCATTACCGGTAATGACCGAGTTGAAACCCTGGGCATTATCGATATCGAGGTTGAACTCGAATCCGATACAATCATGTCCGCGACCATTCAGGTAAACACGAGCATTGTCAATGTTGAAGTTGTTGTCGAAAGCACCACGGTCGCCGTTGGCGATCGTAGCTCGCTTGTTAAAGCTGGTTCGCAAACCGGCTCCGACGGTCAACCAGGTGTCTTCACCCCATTCGAAGGAGCAGCCCTTGTCGCAGGCGTCCTTGTCAGCGGCTTTGTCGTCGGCGACCTTGATTGATGTTAACTCAGTATCCTGAGCAAACGCTTGTCCCATGCATACTAAGGCAATCGCCAGCACAGGCAAAAACCATGTAAATTTCTTCTTAACCATCTCTTGTTCTCCATAACTATGAAAAATGGTAGTTGTCTGATGACCGTCCATAGGTCCCCTGAAAATACCGCCGTAATATCGTTGCAGGCCCTATTGCGGGGACTTGCTTAAACAACGTTATCGCTGTTACAGTGCCCACAACTGGCGCTGGAACCGCTGTATAAAAGGATCGAAGGTTACAACCCCTAGTCTTTAGGTATTGGCGTTAAATCTGGTTGCTGTTTTGGTTTTCTGTCTCAAAAAGATGAACCTGTTTGGCTTAACGAAAACAGGCAAGATGGGGAGGATTTAACGATTACTGAGCAACCGAGGGACAGTTGGTTGATCTGGCAGCTGGTCGATTCTGCCTTTCCCAGCGGTGGTTTTGCCCATTCCGCAGGCCTGGAAGCTGCGGTGCAATGGGGTGAACTGGAGTCTCCCGATGCACTGGAGTTGTTTATCCGGGACAGCCTCGTACAGGCAGGACGCACCGCGATTCCGATCGTGACGGCCCTGCATCGCCAGCAACATTCTTTTGCCGAACTGGATCGACTGTCCGAGGCATTATTGACTAACCACGTGGCAAACCGTGCCAGCCGAAACCAGGGACGAGCCTTGTTGGCCAGTTCAATCTCGGCATTTGACTTGCCACGGCTCAAGGCGCTCAAGCAGGCGATTCGAGAGCAGGAATTACCATCGCACCAGGTTCCAGTGTGGGCGGCCGTGACCGAGGCGTTGATTGTCTCGGTCGAGCAGGCCAGCCGGATGTTCCTGTTCCAGTTGCTCAGGTCGTTGATTTCCAGTGCCGTGCGACTTCATGCCATTGGTCCGCTGGGGGGGCAGGCACTGCAGTACCAGCTGTCTCCCTTTGTAGAAGAGGTCTTTCGCCAGGGGCACGCTCGAGGCCTGGACGAGGTGGCCCAGTCCGCTCCGCTGCTGGAAATCTTCCAGGGAACGCAGGATCGCATGTATAGCCGCTTGTTCCAGAGTTGAGCAGACTGCTCTATACTGAGGGAACAGCTGGATTTGACGCGCCGCACACAAGGAGCATGTTGATGCACGATTCGCACGATCACGACCATACCCACGATCATACCCATGACCACGATCACGAGCATGAGCACATGGACCACCCGGGGCTGTTCATGGAGCGTGGGAAACCATTGTTGAACCGGGATTACCAGCAGCGTTCCTTCACCGTCGGTGTCGGAGGTCCGGTGGGTACTGGCAAGACCGCCCTTCTGCTGGCTCTTTGCAAGACCCTGCGTGAGACATATCAGCTGGGGGTCGTGACGAACGATATTTTTACTCGAGAGGACGCCGAGTTCCTGATTCGGAACGAGGCCTTGCCGACCGAACGGATTGCAGCCGTTGAAACAGGCGGCTGCCCGCATGCGGCGATTCGCGAAGATATTTCCGGCAACCTGCTGGCGCTGGAAGAAATGACAGAGCAGCTGACGCCGCAGTTGCTCTTCCTGGAGTCCGGTGGTGACAACCTGGCGGCTGATTTCAGTCGTGAACTGGCTGACTATACGATCTACGTGATCGACGTAGCCGGCGGGGACAAGATTCCACGCAAGGGAGGTCCCGGGATTACCCAGTCGGACCTGCTGGTCATCAACAAGATTGACCTGGCGGAAGCCGTGGGTGCTGACCTGTCGGTCATGGAGCGGGACAGCAAGAAGATGCGAGGTGATGGGCCCTTTGTATTTGCCCAGGTCAACCAGGGTGTGCAGGTCCCGGAAATTGCCGAGCACGTGCTGGCCGCCTGGAAAGCGGCCACGGCACCTGCCAGCGAGTGAACCGCAGCCTCTTGCTTACTTGACTGCTGGAAGTCCAGGCTGCTGGGAGTCCAGTTGCCGAGCCGCCTGTTGCGCTGCCTGTCTTACGAAATCGATCGGGTCCTGGTGGGCTAACTGTTGAAGGCGTTGCCGTGCCGACGTGGCGGGCGGTCCCAGTTTACCAAGTGCCTGGCAGGCGGCTCCTCGCAGGTCCGCATCAGCATCAGTCATCAGCTTGACCAGTGCCGGTACCGCAGCACGGGCGGCCGGACCAATGGCCCCCAGGGCTTTGATGCTCAGGTGACGTGTTTGCTGGTCGGGATGGTTCAGCCGCTTGATGAGCATGGTGACGGCTGTTGCTCCTTGGGGCCCCATGGCAGCAATGGCCTCGATCGCCAACAGGCGACTTTGCGGTTGGTTGCCTGCTAGTTCTTCCAGTAGTGCGGGGAGTGCTGCAGGTCCAATTTGACCCAGGGCCCGCGAAGCAGCCGTTGCCACGGCTGCGTGATCATGTGCCAGTAGCGGTTGGAGCGCCAGTACAGCTGGCTGAGCCGCTGAGCCGATTTGGGCCAGGGATTGGGCGGCAGCAGCCTGGCCCTGTCGTGGAGATGTCTCCAGGGCACCGATCAGCGGAGCTACCGCGGGTGCGCCAATGGTTGCCAGGTACTTGCTGGCAGCCTGGCTTACCATCCAGTCTTTATCAGCCAGCAACTTGATTCATCGGACACGCGATTGCTGGTTGTCGGCCAGTTCCCAGAGTGCCCACCAGGCAGCCGAGCGAACCTGGCCATGGGGGTCGGTGGTAAGCGGTCGTAGTGATGCGATCACGTGTGGCTCACGTTGCTTGAGTTTTCCCAGGGTCTCGGCGGCCGAGGTTCGTACGTCCGGATCGATATCATCGAGCGCCTTAACCAGGTTCCTGGTGGCGACCGTGGCGGCTGGTGCACCGATCCTTCCCAGGGCCACAATGGCTTGCCAGCGGACATTACCATCGACATCGTCAAGCGCTGCGATCAGGGCGGGTACGGCCGGTTTACCAAGCTTGGCCAATTGATTGGAAGCGATGGCCATTTCACGTTGGTCGTAAATTCGCGAGGCGGCAATCAGCTGTCCAACCAGCTGGCGGCCTTCGAGCGCCTCGTCTGCACTGGCAACGGGTGCCAGCAGCAGAGCTGCGAAGCCGCACAGTTTCCCGACCATGACCAGCAGGCCAGGGACGATGCCGTTCCTTGTGTTACCAGTAAGTTCCAAGTGGCTCTCCGTTAGCACCGGCAGGTGCCATAACTAGGCAATCAATTCTTTCACGACCTGTCCGGAATTACCTACGCCAGTCAAGCGGAAGTCGAGTCCCTTGAAGCGATGGACCAGCCGCTTGTCATCGATACCGAACAAGTGCAGGAGCGTGGCCTGGAAGTCATTAATGTGCAGTGGGTTTTTTTCAATGGACCAGCCAAGTTCATCCGTTTTCCCATAGGTCATGCCAGCGTTCGACCCGCCACCTGCCATCCAGATGGTATAGGCGGCCGGGTGATGGTCACGGCCGTCTTTGCCCTGGGCCAACGGGGTGCGGCCAAATTCTGTGCCCCAGACCACCAGCGTGGAATCAAGCATGTCACGTTGTTTCAAATCCTTGATAAGTGCTGCCAGGGGTTGGTCCACGACCTGGGAATTGTTTTTCACGTTGGCATCCAGGCCACCGTGGGCATCCCAGCCGCCGTGGAACAGGTTGACGTAGCGGACGCCCCGCTGCACCAGCCGCCGGGCGAGCAGACAGTTGCGGGCAAAATCTCCTTCTACTCCCTTGCGTTCGACTCCATAGTTGTCGAGGGTCGCTTTACTTTCCTGCGAGAGGTCAATCAAAGCCGGTGCTTACCTTTGCATCCGAAAGGCCAGTTCGTAGGCTGCGATACGACTATTGATTTCGCCATCCCTGAGTTGCTGGAAACGACCCTGGTTAAGTTCCTTGAGGGCATCGAGTGAACGCCGCTGGACTTGCTGCGTGATGCCAGCCGGGTTATTGAGATTCAGTACGGGTTCTCCCTTGTTGCGAAACAGGACGCCCGCGTAACTGGCTGGCAGGAAACCGTTGGAG
>JAZADA010000074.1:0-5120 GCA_036124135.1 Planctomycetota bacterium
GCCGCCCCTGTTAAAACCCCACCACGATTCACCTGGGGTTCGATGGGAACACTCCGAAAATGAGGTCCATAAACACCCGGAATGCGATAGTGACCTGCCAGGCGTTCGTTGACCACGGCGTAATCGGAATGAATAAAGTCCATGACACTTCGATTGCGTCCCAGGACTTCCTGGAAAAAAGCGACAGGCTCTTCCTGCATGGCTTCTTTTAACGAACTGTCCGTAACATGAACCACGCTGTCCAGGCCATCCATACCAAGCCATTGCTGAACGAAGTTCTCGGCAAAGCGCCTGGCACGCGGATCTGCCAGCATGCGTTTGACTTGAGCCGTCAAGATAGCGGGATCCTTGAGTTTTCCTCGTTGAGCAAACTCCAGGAGTTGCTCGTCAGGAATACTGGACCAAAGGAAAACCGCGAGTCGACTGGCCAGTTCCAGGTCACTAATCGTCCCTGGCTTATCCGCTTGCCCCGCGGCAACTTCCTGTGTCAGGTAGAGAAATTCAGGCGCGGCCAGGACCGTCGCCAATACTTCCACCATGGCATCTTCGAAGTACGAAAATCCTGGACGGTAGCTGGCAAACAGGGCCATGAACTGGTCCACCTCGCGCGGGGTGGCGGGACGACGCCAGGCACGCTGTATGAATTTACCCAGTACCTCGCGGCCATAGATTTCCTCATCGCTTTTATTCTTGCTGTCAAAAAAGATATCACGGTGGATTTTCGGTGGCCACTGCGCATAAAACGGAGCGCTGATCTCGATGTGATCGATGAGAACATGAAGAGGTTCTTCTCCCTTCGTCGCCGTGGAGACATTTCGAATCGACAGGAACTCATCCCGCCTGGGAAATGTCGTGGCAAGTTTCCTGAATGGGTTACGCTGGATATCACCCAGGGGGATATGGAAATCGATCCATTGGGGGTTATCTGCAGGTGCGGTTACGGGAACATCATGCTGACTGATCACCTGGGAGAAATTCGCATTATTACTGGTATGGGCACTGAAAATCAGTCGTAAACCTGCATACTCATTCGCGTTCATGTTACTGCGCCCGGCACGAATGCGAACACGCATGATCCCCTCGTCAGGCAGGAAGCGATCCAGGTTCAACTTCAACTCATTGGAGCGAGGCAGCGACAAGACTACCGGGGAAACCGCGGGTGCCTGCCCCACGACAGCATCTGGCCGGGGATTCGGCTTGCCCGCGGAGAAGTGAAGGCCCTTGCCCGATTCCTGGTTAAATAAATGCTGACGCTTTCTATTGTTGCGATAATTCTGATCCGCCTTGTCGAATGTCTTGGGATTCTTTCCCGACAACGCCCGGGTCATCTCCTCCTGCATCGAGATGATGTAAGTAACCGCCTTGGGACGCTCGCCACTCACGATGGTGCGACCGAGCGCTTTCATCCCAATCTCACGATAGGTCTCGAACTGCATGGATGACATCTGCAGCATTTCAGAATGATTCTTGAATCCCTCTTCGGACACAGCTTCCGGAGGAAGGCGATCGGCAAGATCATAGTGCAAACCCAGCAAGTCCTGGAGAGCATAGTTGTACTCGTACCGGGTCATGCGACGGAAGGACGTGTGTTCGTTGCTGTTACGGCGCACCAGGTATGCCTTCTTCATCTCGCCGCCAAGCCAGTCAACAATCGTGCCACGATCCGCATCAGCCAGTGCATAATCCGGCTCGTCCGCCGGGGGCATCTCCGAGTTACCAATCACGTTGTAGATCTCGCGCCAGCGCTCAACGTCCGGTCCCGTCAACAGGTTCGGATTTAACTTGTCGATACGAAGCCTTCCCTCGGACTTCCGGGGACCATGGCAGGCCAGGCAACTCTTCTTCAACATGGGACCAATTGATGACTGGAACGGAGCAAGATTGGGCTTCGGAGCAACCTGGGCATTTCCCTGATCTACCTGGATTTCTTTCAAGAACCTGGATTTCACCCGGCCCTCTTCCCTGGCTTTTTCCAGTGTCACCGGGTCCGTATCTTCCTCGACAGCCAGGACCGACCAGGTACTGACGAGCACCAACAAGAGGCTTATTCTCAGGATATTCATGAGGTTACGTTTCTTCCAGGCAGGCTCCGGGACGTCTACGAACAGGAGTAAGGAACGGGTCGGATCATCTCCTGCACGGCGGGACTTTGGTAGCAGCATTAGGTCAGTCCGCTTCCCAATGCGACCTGCAGTATCACACTGCTTCAGTATACCAACATGGACACATTACACCTATATATTCAGTGGTCGCTTCCCGTGGTGATTCACCTGCTTACCAGCAAGGGACTGGTTCTGGCATCACCCTGGATACGGTAAAATCGATGCCATGAGACGATCACTTGTAGGCAACCTGGCTTTCATACGCACCTTTCTTGTCGTCGTATGCTCTTGTCTTACGATGCCGGTAACCGGCCCAGCTGCCCAGGCCGAGAAGCCGAACATCCTGTTTATTTTCGCTGACGACTGGGGCTGGGGTGACCTGGGTTGCCATGGCCATCCTTATGTCAAGACACCGAACATCGACCGGCTGGCCCGACAGGGAACGGACTTCCATCGATTCACGGTAGCCAGCGGCGTCTGTTCGCCCAGTCGCACTGCGGTCATGACCGGACATTTCCCCGCACGCTACAACATCGACGGTCACTTCGCCTATGTACCGAGCAATGCCAGGCGAAACATGCCTGACTGGCTCAACCCGGAGGCTCCGTTGCTGACTCGTTTTCTCCAGCAGGCAGGATACGCCACCGGGCATTACGGGAAGTGGCACTTGTCCAACAACATGATCCCCGACTCCCCTTTACCAGGTGCCTATGGCATTGACGATTACGGCGCTTTTAATTGTGCCGGCCGTCAAATGCCTGTCCATGACGATGCGCAGCGAGCGAGCGCGTTCATCGAGAAATGTCATCGTGCTGGCAAGCCGTTCTTTATCAACCTGTGGATACACGAACCCCATACACCCTTTCACACGCTACCGAGCTACCGCGATCGTTTTCCAGGCCTACCGATCCAGGACCAGATCTATGCAGCCGTGTTAAGCCATGCAGATGATCGTATCGGCAAGGTGCTGGATACACTGGATCGCCTGGAACTGGCTAAAAACACGTTAGTAATTTTTAGTTCGGACAACGGTCCGGCACGCGGCGTGGGGAATCCCCCCCTGGACAAGATGTACGACAGCGCAACGGGTGAGGGTTACAACATTGCCGCAGCGCGAGGGATCACGGGTGGACGAAAAGGTTACAAGTCAGCGCTATTTGAAGGAGGCATCGGGGTACCTTTCATCGCACGCTGGCCAGGAAAAATTGCCGCTGGCAAGGTCGACCGGACCAGCGTGCTTTCCGCGGTCGACCTGTTGCCGACCTATTGCGAACTCGCCGGAGCAGCGCTCCCCAGCAGCTACCAGCCAGACGGCGTCAGCCAGGTACGTACGTTGATGGGTGAGGGAAGCCCTCGGCGACAGAAGCCATTATTCTGGAAGATGGCCGCCCCCTGGCCGGCACGCAAAAGCAAACCACACCACTGGGTTGCCTACACGGTCGTCCACCAGAATTGGAAACTGGTCGCCAATACCCGACTTGACTACTGGGAACTCTACGACATCGTGGCAGACCCTTACGAAACACGTGACTTGAAGAAAGATCAGCCGCAAACTGCCGCAGACTTGATTCAGAGAATTAAGCAATGGAAACGAACGCTTCCTGCCAGGCCGACAGGGAAGGTCTTTTCGGCGCAGCGACTGGGGATAAAACCGTGAAGACGCCCGGGTCACCTTGGAGTGGGGGCAACCGAGCCCCCATCTTCGCCCGCTGCGGTGCCGTCTGCAAGAATTTTGACAGACCGTGTATGATTTTCGGGCGGTAATCGGGTAGACAAAAAAATCGCTGGCACGTGTTCCAGGGAGCCCCGGAAATACGAAATCCCACATGTTTTGGCGTGCCCTGGATCCCGGCGACGATTGCGAAATTGCATTTTGAAATCTCAAACACGTTTATAATTCAAACATAAAATCGGTCGCTATTAACCATTGCAAACCAAGCCGTTAATAAAACAACCTTAAAAAAATGAACACTCTGGTTACCAATCAGCGTAAGAACCTGTACAGTAGATAAAGATTCATTGCAGGCCCCGGGCCACAGATGACCATGAAATATCACACACGAGCTTTTAATACTGCCGCGTTGGCCTTGTACGTTATCCACGTAGTTGGTGGACAAGCCGTCCATCAACTACAGCATTTGGTTAGCGACGCGATATGCTGCGAAAATGCTATCGTTGCAACTTGCTCGGCGGATACAGGCCATCATAACCACGGTTCTCACGGTGGCTCGTCAGTCGCAACTCTCGACTCCTCTACCCTGCCCTATGCCTGGTTGAGGATGTCTCTGCCAGCTGGGCATGACCAGAACCGTGACACCTCTGAATGCTGGACTTGCCATGTTTTGAGCCAGGTATCGCAGGTGTCTCTCCAGGTAGAGATAGTGGTGAGTGACGCGGCGACGCATCCTGTCACCATTCCAACTTCAGGCGTGTCTCTCGCGTCAATCCTGGGGCCTGTTAAATCGCGTGGCCCCCCCGCTTTTCTATCGTAAAAGCCATAACACGTCTTAATCAAGACGCTCGTTATTCCACTTTGTCCCTGGTCTTGTTCCAAGCCCAGGTTGACGATCGATGTGATTGAATCCGAAGTCCGGATGCAACGCATCGGCTAGGTTTTAACAATAGAGTATTTATATACATAGAAGCGGAGAAATCATGAATCATTCACGAATAAAGAAGTCTGGTTTTACACTACTCGAGGTCTTAATGGTGGTCGCGATGCTGGCTATTGTAGGCGGTGCCATCATTACGAATTACGGCGGGCTGGATGATAAGGCAGCAAGCTCGACAGGGGTTCACTCGTTGTCTGCACTGAACAACGCATTTACCGTGTTTGCAGCCACCGAGGGTGGATTGCCCAACAACCTGGACTCCTTGATTGCCGCTACGCCAACCGCTCCAGCCTTTGTGGCAGCAGAGGCTGATAATGCGGCTACCGGCGCCTCGGCGGGGGTGTTGGCAGCGTTGCTATCCCATTCGCTGGAGGACAAGTTGACCGTTACCTCCGTCGACCCAGAG
>JAZADA010000075.1:0-16823 GCA_036124135.1 Planctomycetota bacterium
GCAGCGATGGGAAAATCGATGAGCCGGGAAGCGAGTTGTCTGGTATCCCAATCGGAATCGAGGAGACCGTGGAGTACGAGCAGCATACGATCCAACTGGAACCTGGGGAGTTGCTGGTTCTCTATACCGATGGCTTGAACGAAGCCTGTAACACCCAGGATGAACAGTACGGTATTGACCGTATCCACGAGGTTGTCTCGAAAACCGGCAGCCAGCCATCTGAATGTGGAACGGCGCTGGTGGAACAGCTGAAGCAATTTCAGCAGGATGTTCCCCAGGAGGACGACATGTGCCTCGTGGTTTTCGCTCGCAGTGATGAAGAGGGCTAGGGCCGGGGCCCTGGAATTTATCGTCTTCGTCGCAGGATTCTTCGTGACCGACAGCGTTGCTTGGTAGGTGCCTCAACGATATCTGATGGAGAGGCGGCTGGAGTCTGATCAATCCAGATGTTGCGGAATGCAACCGGATTCCCGTGGTGTTGCAGGTGGATCGGCATGGGTTCCGGGCCCTCGGCTTTTCCTGCCCCGGTCTTGTTCTTAATCTCTTGCTGGTTATGGATGGGGAAACCATTGTGGTAGACCGTGATGACGGCGTTCTCGGTTTTTTTATTGTCTTTGTCCCAGCGTGCTGCCTGGAAATGAATGTCGTAAGTTTGCCAGGCCAGTGGTGGCAGGCACATATTGATGGCCGGTGATTGCTGCCGATAGAGCCCGCCACACTCGTTGTGTTCCCCGCTGAGGCCAAAGGAGTCCAGGATCTGTACCTCGTAACGCCGCTGGATATAAACGCCGCTGTTGCCTCGTGCCTGTCCACGAGCAAAGGGCATGTACGGTGTTCGAAATTCCAGGTGCAGGTGGAAGTCATTGACAGCCACGTTAGTTGTGGTCCCGGTCATGAGAAGCCCATCTTCATTAATGCGGCCGTTCTCGAAATGGTCCGTTGATTTTCCGTCAAAGAGTACCGGTGCAGTGCTGGGCGCTGGAAGATGCAGGGTTGGACTGGCACGCTTTATCTTGGTCAGTTGCCCCAGGTACTGTTGCTCCTCTGAGTAGACAAGAGCGACGTTGTTCTCGAGCTGAATCGAGTAGTGTACTTCCGAGTTAGCACACGAGACGATGGCGAGGCTGTCCTTCTTGGGATCGTTTGTAACGATCATCTCCATGGAGTCCGTCCGACCGGTCCAGCCAGCACCAGGAAGACCGCCAGGATATCCAACAGCCTGAAACTGTCCGTCGCCCAACGCCACGACTTGTAGCCCGAGCATGCTTTGTGCGCGTCGTCGAGTACCGATCGTACCGATGTATTCGCCCTGCAGTTGAAAGTCAGCGCCTGCTTTGGCAATGTCGGTGATCGTCAGTTTTTGGGGATTTGGTTGTTGAGCAGCTATCGGACCAGCCAGGGTGAGCAGGAGAAAGGCGTGGACAAGGTAACCGGTGCGATGATTTCGAGAGATGCCCATACTGGATTTCCTTTTGAAAGAGAGCGTTGATGCTTTCTTAGCTTGATTTGAGAGCGGCCCGTTGGCAAGAGGTTGCAACAGGCGTTTACGAAGAACCTGCAGAAAATTTACATCTGCACTGGCTTAGGCCAGGTAGTTGGTCCGCAGATCATGCAAATCCTTGAGAATCGGTTTAGGCTTTCCGTTAACGTCGAACAGACCAGCCCCGACCCGGGAAGACTTCTTGGAGTCGGTAAGTTGGTTCCAGACCAGGGCCTGGACAGCTGGTTTTGACGCCAAAATGCTCAAGACATTGCGGGATCGAGACGTTAGCGAGACCGTGTCATCGCTGTTATAGGCAACGGCTTCATCCTGGCTGTCGTCACTGGATAGCTCGGAGAGAGTCAGGTAAATGACCAGCGGCATTCCCAGTTTACTCCAGCGGTCAATTTGTTGGCTCAATTCCAGTAAATCTCGTGGTAAGGTACTTTTGTCATGGAAGCCCCAATTGATCTCCAGGCCAATACCATTGATGCCCAGGTCTGCGCGAATCAATAGCTCGGCGAACGTCATTGGAGACATATCCATGCTGGTGTCTGCAAGGTATTCTCCCCAGGGCTGGCTGATGGTAACGATCAGCGGTTTCTTGTTGTCGTGCTTCCGCAAGGTTTCGATGGAACTGACAGCCAGGTGCAGTAATTGTTCCTCGGAGAGCGACAGGCAGTTGTCGACGTTCATGTTGGCAACGGAATTCCAGATGTGCACCTGGTCAGAAAAGCGAGTGACGATTTCGCGGATATAATCGTTGAAGTAATTTTCAATCGTGGGGAAGTCGTCTTCCCAGAGATAAACCCAGTCAGGGACGCTTGCCTGGTCCAGTTGCACCAGCGGTCCGGCGATTACTTTTAATCCCTTGCGATGGCACCAGCGGAGTTGTTTTTCCAGGTTGTCAAGTTTGAACTTGTCTGCATCTGGCGAGATGCGTTTCCAGGATGTGGTCACTCCCATGCTGTTAAATGCAGAAGGTAGTGATTTCCGAATTTGAGATCGTAGTTCACTGCTTTCGCTTCGCGTGGCCAGGAGCGTGGATAGCTTCTCCTCCTGCTGCTGTCGGTGATGCAGCAGGAAGCGTGCTCTTTGCAAGGCGAAATTCTCGATGCCCTGGAGGCTGTGAGTGAGACTCTCCTGGGCCCAGTGAGCCGCCTGGCTGGGAATGTGCTGCGAGGTTGCCGCACGAATGAAGAGTTGTTGGGCCAGGTGCATCTCGTCAGTGATTGCTGATGGCACATCCCAGCCACTAAGGGAGCTGATCTGGACCGAATTACGGAGCCGGTTGAGAGTTCCTCTCGCCAGTTCAACCTCCAGCTGGTAGGCCTCGGGACGTTGCATGAGGCTTGTGGTACTAATCATCAGCGGGCCATGCCCTGGCGCAATCCAGGGAATGTTCAAGTTGCCGGATTCGTCATTGGCCCGGTTGACGACCAGGCTGTTGTTAACGAGCTGTGTCTGGCAATTCCAGGGTATCCCTTCCAGGCTGGAGAGATAAGCTTTCTCAACCAGGTCTGGCGTAATGCGTTCAGGGGTTGGGGTGACGAACCGCATTTGACCCATGGGTGTGTATTCTCAGCTGATTGGTAGGGAACAATATGGCGAAAACGAGTTTGATTCAGTTGCCCACGGATGTAGGATTGCTGACTTTTGCTATTCTAGCAGCAAACGCCCATTGGTCACGCCGGCCAGGGAGTATTTCATGCCGGCCAAGGCTTCCGCGGTAATAGATGCGTTCAAGCTTCGATAGCCGATTCAGGGTGCGGGATTTCCCCCGGCTTCAGGTGTTTCCGTGGCCGGTCGGTCCAGCAACCGGCTGCGCAATTGGTTTCCCACGTGTTGCGTGGAATCGGCGTAGGCGTACACTTTGCGGGCCTCGGCCACCTGGCCGAGAGCCTCGTGGCAGCGTCCCAGATTGTAATGCGCCCCTTGGAAAAATGGATTTTCTACCCCCTCGTCGATGGCGTGTTGGAGCCAGGTAATAGCGGTCTGGTAGTTTCCTTCTTCCAGCTGGATAATTCCGAGCCAGTAGGTGGCATACTGCTTGATCGCTCGATAGTAAAGCTGGGCTTGTGTGATCCGCTCCTGCCAGGCCTCCATTGGCTCGCCAGGCTTTTGCTGTAACTGCAATGCTTCCTGGAGTTGAGGGATCTCTTTAATGCCGTTAATTTCCTTTTCGCTTTTGCGAGCGTTCATTAACAGCGGTTTCGCTCCCGGGGTTTCTGATTGGCCTTTTTCTTCCGTCCTGTTCTCGAATTGCCCATGGATGTAACGTTGCCGGGCAGTCAGTAACGGGCTTCTTAACTCAGGGCGAAACAATTCGTTTTGCATGCGGTACGGAGTTTCGATCGTTGGTGGCGTGGTTGTTCCCGCTTGGTTCAGTCGTTCACGTCCTTCCGCGAACAGGAGAATCTCGAAGGGGATGTTCCAGAGCTTTGTGGTATTGATCGCGTGCTTGTCCCGGAGTTGCTTGCCAAGTCGATCCGGTAGAACAGCCAGGGTCAGTCGTTTGCTCCCGGTGAGTTGTTTTTGGAGCATCAGCATACGCTGGGATATGGCAAACGGTGAGGCATCGACCAGTGCGGTCAGTTGTGGCAATTCCTCCTGGCGGACTCGGTAGGCAGGTTGATTTTCGAGGGACAGACTGGCGAGAATCGCAGGGTTGTCGCGGACCTGTTTTAGCGATGCCAGTTGCTTGCTCTGGGTCGTCATGATGGGAAGTCCCAGTTGGGTGTCGAACAGGTAGACTTCATCATTTAATATGACGGCCGGCAGCCAGGGGGTTGGTTGTCCATCTGGAGTTCGCTGGATGGACAGCATGACCGTGTCGATTCTTTGTTGGCGAGCCAGTAGCATGAAAATGCGTGCTCGCTGCCAGGCATCGCCGTGTCCATAGAGGATGGTTTCCTGGGGTGTCATCGTGTAGCCAGGGCCTGGCGTGGCCTCGAAAGCCAGGTTCCATGATCTGTCCAGGTTTTCCTGGGAAGGATCCAGCAGGGGATCTAGTTGAATGTTGCGAATAGTCCAGTCGAACAGTTTGGCAGCCAGGATCAGCTTTTCCCGTTGCTGCGCCTCCAGCGAAGATGGGATAAGCTGGTTCCAGTACTCCAGGTGAGCCGCCTGGTCAACACGACTAATCCAGTTAGAAATGCCACGTAACCACCGGCATTGGTGAATATGGTCGACGTCAATGTAACTGTACTTTCGGTCCGAAACGTTACTGACGAAACGAATCTCTTTTAGGCGTCTTGGCAGGCTGTCGATCAGGGGTGAGCGATTCCACTGGTCATCTGCGGACCGTGGAGCGATCCAGCGATTAAGATAATAAACCGTCAGGTCAATCACTTGTTCCTGGTCGAAATCATCCAGGGCATCGATGTATTGCAATGCTTCGTTGAGATCATCCTGCGTGGATTGTTTTTTGATGGACTGGGGATCCGGGCCCTTCGCTTGCTGCTGACAGCCAACCTGCAGAAAGAAAATCGCTGCCAGTATCCATGGAATGGCCAGGCGAGAGTTCATCGCGTTGACCGTTTGGAAAGCCAGGGCTTTACGATTGAAAAGACGTGTTGCTATCACGAGAGATTCTCCACCGTCTTGCGTAGTTTCAGTAAGCGTTTCACAAGGCCAGGTAACTGGTCCAGGGGGATCATGTTGGCTCCATCACTGGGGCTTGTTTCCGGACGAGGATGTGTCTCCAGGAATAATCCGTCAATACCAATCGCCACCGCTGCACGAGCCAGCGGTTCAACCATCAAGTGGTTGCCACCCGTTGCCCCATCCAGGCTGCCGGGTTCCTGGACACTGTGCGTGGCATCGAAAATTACCGGGGATCCTAGCTCACGTAATTGAGGTAACGCGCGCATGTCATTGACAAGCCGTCCATAACCAAAAAAAGTGCCGCGTTCACCGACCAGTACATCTCGGCAGCCGCTTTCGGTCAGTTTAGCAATAACATGTCGCATGTCGTCCGGTGCAAGGAACTGTCCTTTCTTCACGTGGACTGCGCGACCGGTACCTGCTGCAGCAACCAGCAGGTCCGTTTGGCGAGCGAGGAATGCCGGTACCTGGAGCAGATCGCAGACAGCTGCGGCGGCAGATGCCTGGGAAGGTTCGTGGATATCGGTCGTGACAGGTAAGCCCGTTTGTTGGTGGACTTCCCGGAGGATTTCCAGGCCCTCATCCAGGCCGGGGCCACGAAAGGCGTCCAGCCGCGTGCGGTTCGCCTTATCAAAAGACGCCTTGAAAACCAATTGCACGTCCAGCGGACCCAATTCGGCCAGCAGAGTTTCGGCGATTTCGATAGCCAATGACTTGCTTTCCAAGACGCAGGGCCCTGCAATGAGCAGGAGCGGTTCGCCAGGACCGCAGCGGTAGGGCCCGACGCTGGCTGGATTGTTTGCGTTCTGAGGAGCATTCATGCCCGCCGGGTCCGCTTGCTTGAGAATAAAAAGGGGGCTGCTTTGAGTCGTCCTGCGATCGCAGGGCCGAGGTGCGATAGTAAAACAGTTTATATTACGCCCTTTAGCCTACCTCAGTTCAGGCGATTTCGGAAACCCATTTTTGGCAGCCCATTCCGGAGAGACAAGTACCGTTAGGCGTTGCGGTAAAATTTCGATGTCCAGGGGAAGGAATCCGGCTGGATCGCCATCGAGCTGGACGGGCACAGGATGTTCCGATTCCAGGCGGACCTTGCGTACACGTTTCCTTTGGCAGTCCTCCCAGGAATTGCAGTCGCCGGCAAACAGTCCGCTCAGGTAACGAAGCCCCTGGCCCAGTGAACCATGTTCAAATGTGCACAGGTCCAGCAGGCCATCACGGTTGTCAGCATCTGGTGCCAGTGGTAATCCGAATGCATAGTTAGGTGCATTGAACAGGAAAACCCAGCTGGCTGAAAAAGATTGGATCTCTTCTGCCGTTGAACCGGCTACTGTTTGATCAAGATCTGGAAACTGGATCTGGATTTTTGGATAGTTGTAAGAGCAAATGGATTGCCAGATCGGCTTGAAGTAAGAGGAATGGCGAATGTGACCGGTACGTGTAGCGTGCAACTGGTGGATCACGTTTGCATCAAAGCCGCAGCCAACCATCAACAGGAAAATTCGGTCCCCTGCCCTGCCCGCATCCAGCTGAATGGCTTGTCCGTGGCGTACCAGGTGCGCGGCAGCAAGTGGCTCGGCAGTCAACTCCAGGTGCTTCCCCAGCAGGTTTTCCGTCCCCAGCGGAAAAATGCTAATCGGAACACCCGGTGGCGTGTGGTTGGTTACCAGCGAGACTGTACCGTCCCCGCCAGCTGCGATGACCGTACGCAGGCGTCCCGTTTGGTAGGCAGCTGCGATGCCAGGGGCAAGTTGCTCAATTTCAGATATCCGGATTAACTCGAACCCCTGTTCTTCAAGTGTGTGACAAAGCTGATTTAGGGGGGAGGCTCCGGATCGTGCACCTGCTTTTGGGTTGGCTGAGACCAGGACCAGGTTCTGTCGATGTTCAGAACGATCGGATACAGCGGAAGCTGGCATGAGGCTTCTCCAGGCTTGGGCAACTAGGTATCGAGATGTAACCATGGTCGCACAGAAATGCTTCAATGGCTGGCAGTGTAGCCCAGAACTCAGGTGGACAGCAGGGGGCTCTTGGGATGTTGCATTTTGGGGCATGCGGTTCGTGCCAATGTATGAATCTAAGACAAACGGAGGGATGTTGCTTGGTTGGCGAGAAAGCCCGTTGAGATCCAGGTGGGGCCCGTAAGTGCTTAATGCATAGGTGGTTGTGATCTATCCTGGGAAAACCTTGGGCGGTTGGTGGCGGTTGGCACGCGGAGTGCTTTCTATTCAGGACAGGAAACAGATGGGTTTCACGACAAGTTCGTGAAGACATCGATCCGACGGGTCCCGAATGTTGGGTGTTCAACGGTTGCCTTGCCCCTGGCCGTTGAGCAACGCCAACGCGTGTTTGGCACATTCGGGACCCGTAGTTTTTTCTTGCGGGTCTTGGTATGCTTCAAGCAACTGCTGATGCTTGAAAAGCGAGCTTTTATAGCGACCGTGATTTGATGGGTTGGAGCTCGCTTTGGGCCGCTCACCTGTTGACGATAACCGTTGTTTTATCTAGGTTTAGGGTTTCTGAGCGCGGCAGGGGGAATCCATCAGGCCAGCGTAGCTTCAATTGGCAGAGCACCGCATTCGTAATGCGGGGGTTGCGGGTTCGACTCCCGCCGCTGGCTCTTGTGGCCGCGGGGGATGACTGCGGCCTGTTCAATGAAGTTTACCAGGTCACGATTCGTATCGTGGTTTTGATGTATTGTTGAGACGAAGGAGAGGGTTTTGGACACCAACGAGATGGCCAACACGGCAGAAATCGATTTGCGAGAAACCGTTCTTTCTAATAGTTCGTTTGGGCCAACGGAAATTCGTCAGCTGAGCGAAGCTATTTCAGCGGACTTTTCATGTTTTGGTACCTTGCGAGATGCCGTTGCTGAACTGGAGGTGCGAGAGGATCGCAGCCCCGCAACGGCGGTGCGTCTGGGAGTTTGTTATTACCTGCTTGGACGTTTTGACCAGGCCCTGGAGACATTGTCCAATTCCGATGGCGGCGCGTTGGCACATTTTTTCATGGGCAAGACTTATTTTGCCCAGGACGATCACCGACAGGCAATTGCCTGTTACGAGGCAGCTCAAGGCGCTGGATACGATGCAGATTCCTGCGTGCTGGGCAAGGCCGAGGCATTACGTTACGCGGGTGAATCCGAGTCCGCCCTGGCATTGCTGGACGGTCTTTTCGGTCCCGTTGAACAGACCGCCGAGTACCTGTACCAGCGAGCGGCTACCGTGGCGGCGTTGAGAAGCAACCTGGATGAGCAGATTGCCCTTTACGAACGCGCCCTGGAAGCGGATCCCAATCATCCCGGAGTTTTGTTCGGTTTGGCACTGGAAAACGATCGTTGTGGCAATGATGAACTGGCGTTGAATTATTATCGCCGCGCCGCAGATGGTTTTCCCAGTCACGTGGGGGTCTTGCTCAATCTTGGAATCCTGTACGAAGACAACCAGAATTTCGAGGGTGCACAGCAGTGCTACAACCGGATTCTCGAAGTCCAGCCGAATCATCCCAATGCCACGATGTTCCTGAAGGATGCAGAAGCCTCTGACGATCAGTTCTTTGACCTGGAAGCTGAAAAAGCCAGTGATCGATTGGCCCAGGTGCTTAATATTCCAGTCACCGATTTCGAACTGTCTGTTCGCAGTCGTAATTGCCTGCAGAAAATGGGCGTCATGACCCTTGGTGACCTGGCCAGAACCAGTGAACAAACGTTGCTTAGCAGCAAGAACTTTGGGGAAACCTCATTGGTGGAAATCAATGAAATGCTGAGCTCGAAGGGATTGGAGCTTGGACAGTTTGCCGAGGAAGGGATGGATGTCGAACCTGAAATTGACGTTTCACACCTGCCTCCGGATCAGCAGACGATCCTGGATCGGCCTATCTCTGACCTGAATCTTTCGGTGCGTGCCCGCAAGTGCATGGTGCGATTGCGAATGAATACGATCGGCGAATTGATTCGTAAGACCGGGGACGATCTGCTCGAGAGTAAAAACTTTGGAGTGACGAGTCTCAACGAGGTTCGTGAAAAACTAACCTTGTTCGATCTGAAATTACGAGGCGATTAGTAAGCCCGGTTGCCACGAGGTAACCGGCGTACTGATTTGGCTGGCCAGCAATGAGCGCACCATCTTTTGGTTTCGAGGTGCAGCACCAGGATAAGCATTGCGCCGCGCGACGCGCGGAATTGACAACGCTTCGTGGTAAGGTTCAGTGTCCGGCCTTTATGCCGGTCGGCACGCAGGCCACGGTCAAGGGCTTGACCATCGACCAGGTGGCGGCCACCGGGGCCGACATGGTGCTTAGCAATACCTATCATCTTGCCCTGCGTCCTTCCGCAGCCGTTGTGAAGCAGTTGGGCGGACTGCATGCCATGATGGGCTGGACCGGACCCATCCTGACCGACAGTGGTGGTTTCCAGTTGTACAGCCTGGCGCAACGCGTGAAAGTGACCGAGGAAGGGGCTGCCTTCCGATCGCATGTTGATGGCAGCTTGCTGGAAATGACTCCCGAGAGCAGCATGCAGTTGCAGGCGGAACTGGGTAGTGATATTGCCATGGTGCTTGATCATGTTGTGGCCTTGCCCAGCGAGGAGAGCCTGGTCAAGGAGGCGTGTGAACGGAGCGTACGCTGGGCGGCCCGTTGCCAGGAGGCCAGTGGTGTGGCCGAGCAAACCCAGTTTGCCATCGTGCAGGGTGGTCTTGATGAATCGTTGCGACGCTGGTGTACAGAGCAGCTTGTCGCACTCGATTTTCCAGGCTACGCAGTGGGAGGTTTGAGTGTTGGGGAAACACCGCAACAAATGTACCAGGTCCTGGATGTGACCCAGCCTATCCTGCCGGAGGATCGCCCTCGTTACTTGATGGGTGTCGGCCGGCCGCAGGATATCCTGGAAGCCGTGCAGCGGGGAATTGATTTGTTCGATTGCGTGATGCCCACTCGCAATGGACGTAACGGTCTGGCGTTTACGGACCAGGGGCCTGTGCGGCTACGGAATCGGCAGCACCAGCAATCCCAGGAGCCGCTGGAGGCTCATTGCCCATGCCTGGCCTGCCGTCACAGCCGTGGGTATTTGCGGCATCTGTTCATGGCAGGAGAAATGCTGGGCCCCATTTTGCTTTCCCTCCATAATTTGACCTACTATCAGCGGCTGATGGCAGAGATCCGCCAGGCGATTGAAGAAGATCGATTGACGGAGTTAGCAGAAGTGAAATATCAGGGCTGGGGGTGATCTTGCCCCTTAGCGAACATACATTTAAGATACCGAGACTAGGTTTTATCCACGGAATCAGGGTCGACAGCCTCGGTTCTTGCGATTCCTGCCCCCGGATCGGGTGGGTGGAGCTTTGCAGCGGTTGGCGGCAGGCCGATGAACCTGGGAAAAGACGTAACGGTAGAGCAGTAACTGGCTCTGCTGGTTGGCAAGAAGAAACCAAAAAAGGCAGGCAGCATGCTTAAACTATTAATCGTCGCCGGTTTACTGCTGGCTCAAAACGATGCTGGCAATCAGCCGGCTCCGGATAATGCCCAGCCAGCGGCAAACCAGCCAGCCGATGCAGCAGCAGAAAAGACTGCCCCGGCTGACGATCCTGACAAGTCACAGGAGCAGCCTGCGGCTGCAGCGAAACCACCGGGACTGGGCAGCATGTTGACGCCGATGCTTTTAATTTTCGGTCTCTTCTACCTGATGTTCATGATGCCGGAACGAAAGAAAAGGGCCAACTTGAAGCAGCAGTTGGACCAGCTGAAAACGAACGATCAGATTCTTACGATTGGGGGTATCCTCGGTACGGTATCGCGGGTTAACAAGGAGGCCGACGAGGTAACACTCATCCTGGACGATTCGAACAATACGCGAATGAAAGTGGTGCGCAGTGCCATTCGTCAGATCTTGACGGATGAGGATAAAGATAAATAACCACGCGGGATTTGGTTTGTCGCAGGCCCGTGTTACGAATTCAATCATTAACTTCCTCTCTTGTGAGGTCAGGAATCAGCTTTTATGTCATCATTCTTGGATTTAGCGAACGTGAATTTTCTTTTGGGCGAGGAAGATGCGATGAGCAGCTGGAGCAAGCTGGGATTGTTGCTCTGTATGGCGGCAGTCGCCGTGGCCTGTTATTTCGTGGCCAAGAGGATTGCCGAGCGCGGACAACGTCCTGAGGCCGTAGTGCAATGGACGCTGGGCCTGGGCCTGGTCAGTCTCACCGCACTGGTGACTTACTGGACCGGTTGGATCGTGGCCTTGTGGCCGCTCTGGGCAGTTGTTGCCGCAGGAGTCCTGGCCTACGTGCTGGCTTATAAGTTGCAGGAGATCGTGGGTGTCCGGCAGGCAAGCTGGCGATTCGCGTTTGCCCTGGCAGTGGCTGCCGCCAGTGCATTGTTGGTTCCACATGAGGCTTTCAAGAAAGCCGCTGAATTAGATGCCTCGGTGGCAAGTTCGGAAGAAACTGCAGAAGAAGAGGCTACCGAAGAAGAATCTGCAGAAGAAGCTGGAGAAGAAGAAGCTACCGAAGAAGAATCTGCAGAAGAAGCTGGAGGCCAGTTGACCGCTGCCCAGTATGCCAGCGTGGTCACGGTGGCGGTGCTGTTGCTCGCCTTTTGCCTGCCCTACTTGCTTGCCAAGGTGCTTGGCGAGCGATTACGTGCACCGGAATACGTTTGGCGAGCGACGTTTATCTTGTTCACGGTTTTCCTGGCTGCTTTTATCGTCTGGGATAAACCGGATGAATTTGGAGTAGGTTGGCCGCCCAAGTACGGGGTGGATCTCCAGGGTGGTGTGAACCTGATCTACGAGTTCGAGGTGGATGCTGATGAGGGTGGGGCTGCTTCCGGCCGAGGGATGAGTCGTTCTGACATTCAAAAAACCCTGGTGCAGCAACTCAGTCGACGTATCAATCCCAGTGGTACCAGTGATATCGTGGTGCGCCCCTATGGGACAGCTCAGGTGGAAATTATCGTGCCTGAGGTAAACCAGGATGAGGTGGAAGTCATCAAGAAGTTGATTACCACGGCGGGAGCCCTGGAGTTCCGTATCGTGGCGAACCAGCACAAGCATGCGTTGCTCTTTTCCAGTTTTGCCCAGGCAGACAGCAACAAGCAGGGAGACAGTGTTTATGACCCAGAGGCGACCGGGGAAGACAGGGAGGAGCTTGGCAGGTGGGTTCGCGTAGCGCGTGAAGGCTCAGATGTCGAGGGCGAACGGGGGGCTTTCAAGTACAATCCGATTGGTGATTTGATCCGGGATATCGATAATCGCGAAATTTTAGATGATCTTGTATCCACCAGCGAAGATCAGCTCGCTGCCGAATTGGAAAGCAGGGGGATTCGAGATATCGAGGTTCTGGTTTATACCGGCAGTGATGATCCGCTGGTGACCGGTGAAGGGCTGGGGATGGTTAGCGCTGGCTACGAAAACCTCGACCCGATCGTTAATTTTAACCTGAAGGCAGGTCAGGCGAGTAGTAAGTTCTCGACGTTGACCTATCGCAACAAGCCTAACGTCGAAGAGGATGAATTTAATAAGCTGGGTATCTTGCTTGATGGCGAGTTGCTGTCCGCTCCACGGATCCAGTCACAGATCAACGGTCGCGGGCAGATTACCGGTCGGTTTACGCAGGAAGAGGTGGATTTCCTTGTCGAGATCTTGCGAGCTGGTAAATTGTCAACGGTCTTGCAGGAAGAACCGATTAGTGAAAATACCATGGGTGCCGAGCTGGGGCAGTCCACGATTAACAAGGGAAAACAGGCGATCGTGGGATCCTTGATCTGTGTCTTGATTTTCGTGGCGGTTTACTACCAGTTTGCAGGGATTGTGGCTTGCCTGGCCCTGGTTTTAAACCTGTTGCTGGTCGTGGCGTTCATGATCATGATCAAGGCGGCCTTTACCTTGCCGGGGATGGCGGGCTTGATTTTGACCGTGGGTATGTCGGTGGACGCCAACGTGCTGATCTTCGAACGTATTCGAGAGGAACTGGCTCGTGGTGCGCGGCTGCGTATGGCGATTCGTAACGGGTTTTCCCGAGCGACAACTACGATCGTGGATGCGAACCTGACGACCTTGATTACGGCGATCGTTCTCTATGTGATCGGTACTGATCAAATTCGTGGCTTTGCGGTGACCCTGATCCTGGGCATCCTGATGAGTATGTATACGGCGATCTTCTGTTCGCGAGTTGTTTTCGAACTGGCAGAACGCGGGCGACGTTTGACAAAGCTCAGGATGATGCGAATCGTTGGTGAAACCAAGATCGATTTCGTGGGCAAGCGGATGATAGCCATGGTCCTTTCGATCGTGATTATCGGAGCGGGTCTCACCGGTGTGGCCATGCGAGGAAAGGATATTTTCGATATCGATTTCCTGGGTGGCACCGCTCTGACATTGCAGCTCAAGGAGGCGTTGGATGCGGACCAGATGGATGAAAAATGTACAAATGCCTTCAAAAAAGATGGTAGTGAAAATTCCTATGGCTTTACACTGAACTCCTTGAAACTTAAGGGGACGGACGATAATACGGTCTGGAAAATTGTCACGGACGTACCCAAGTCCAAGGATTTGCAGGACAAGGTTATTGAAGCTTTTGAAGGAGACTTGTTGTCCTACTCGGTGACCGTGGGGAACTGGCAGGTTGCAGAGCCGTCGGATAGTCCTGCCGAGTCGGCACCTGCCAAGCTTGATTCAGAACCTTCAAGCGGTGCCAATTTGCGAGAGTCGTCTCGTCCTGCAGGTCCCTTCTTCGTCTCCGTTTCCGGAGATGACGATGAATCAAGCAAGTCCGCAGCTGCTGATGACAAGGCTGCTGATGACAAGGCTGCTGATGACAAGGCTGCTGATGACAAGGCTGCTACGCCACAAGAACCGGTGACGGCCACACCGGGTGATACACCGGGAGTTGGTGCTGACACGACAGAGGGCTCCGTCGTTGGTGTGCGTGAAAGCGCTACGGTCAAGTTGGTTTTCGGCGAGGCAGGTAAAAAGGATACGGACTCCGTCGGGCAGAAAATTAATGGTGCTTCGTTGCTGGACAAGGTTAAGGAGGCGGCTGCTAACCTCGACGAGCCGGTCGCATTGAATGATGCCGACATTGTCCTGAAGCCATTGGATAAGGACCGTGATCCAAAGTGGACCATTGAGAACGGAGCTCGTTATCAAGAGTGGCAAGTGACACTGATGACAGATCAGGCGGTGGCAGAGAGTGTTATCGTGAAGCTGAAAACAGAATTGAGTAGTACGCCAATTTTCCATTCGTCCAATACGATTGGTGGTAAGGTTGCTGGGGATACGCAACGCCTGGCGATTTTTGCCATGCTGACCAGCCTGCTGGGAATCATTGGTTATATCTGGATTCGGTTCCAGCGTGTTGTTTATGGCCTGGCTGCCGTGGTGGCACTGGTGCATGATGTCCTGGTGACACTGGGAGCGATTGCCCTGAGTGCTTATGCAGCCTCGTCGCTGGGATTCTTGCAGATTGAATCGTTCAGCATTAGTTTGCCCGTGGTGGCCGCCTTCTTGACGATCGTGGGTTATTCATTGAACGATACGATTGTCGTCTTCGATCGTATTCGTGAAGTGCGAGGCAAGAGTCCGGATCTGACGTCGGGGATGATTAACCAGAGTATTAATGAAACCCTCAGTCGAACGGTGCTGACGTCCTTAACCACGTTGATCGTGGTGTTGATCCTGTTCTTCTTTGGTGGGCAGGGAATTCATGGCTTTGCCTTTTCACTGGTGATTGGCGTGATCGTCGGTACGTATAGTTCGATCTTCGTTGCCTCCCCGGTACTTCTCTGGTTGAGCAAGGCACGGTCCTAGACCGTCGTGACGATGTGTTTGACCGGCCTGTGTGTCATTCTGCGCCTGTTTTTCCGGTGATCTGCCTCTCTGTCTGAACGCTTTCTCAAGTGTTTGCCGGGTTGAAGCCGATAGCGATTTAAGGCGATTTCTCGCAGGCAATGAGGCATTGGCTAATGGTTTTGACGCATCGTCAAGTGGTATTCGGTCTGGGCGTCCTGGTAGTCGGGATTTGTTGTGCCCTGCCCTTCCAGAAGATTCGTCCCCAACTCGCAGTTTCTGATACGTCAGGCGAAGTGGCTGCAGCGGATGAGTTCGTGTGGCTTGAGGATGGCATCTCGCTGCAGGTTGCTGGCCAGCAGGACCAGGCATCGCCGGCGCTGAGTCTTTATGATCAGTCGCGAGGGCAGGAGGTTCCCGGGAGACTGGTTCCGCCGCCACGGATTCGCAAGCATGCCAGCCTGGAGAACAGTGTTCCGAGCCCGATAGTGCCTGGGCAGTCCAATCTTCCGCTGCGTCCCGATGAGACGCTTCCTTTTGATTCTTCAACAGAGGTTGAGTCGGGCGAGCCAAAGCAGGCAATTAGTCCGCCACAATCGGACCCTCGCTGGCAGTGGTACCAGGTGCGTCCAGGAGACAGCCTGGCCACGATAGCGGAGCGATTCCTGGGGGATGCCGGGCAGGTTAACCAGATCCGGGAGTTGAACCGGGATCGGGTTAGTGAGATAGAATTGTTGCCAGTTGGTTTGCAACTGCGAGTGCCCAGGTTAGCTCCCTGAAAAGCGTTCCCGGGAAAGCGTTCCCCGGAAAGGGTCTGCGAGGCCAGCAAGCGTCCCTCAGTTGGATTCCTTGAAAGGATTCGTGCGATCAGTCCAGGGGTATTCTGCCTTGCGTTTATCCAGGCGGTAGAGAACAAAATTTCCAATCAGGTTGGAGATATTTGGTTTCACACTGCTGGCAAATAAATCGGCGCTTTGCCGAGTGCTTTCGACACCAATCAGAAACAGGTCCTGTTTTGCCAGGCGTTCCTTTTGATCCTTTGGCGGCTTGGGGTGAAACTTTTCCAGCCGGTTGTAGATGCGACGGGTATCGCTATAGACCTTGGTATTCTCCTTGCCACTGATAATCATCATGGAGAGTTGTCGGACGACCGGATGGGCCAGTGCGGCCTGCGTCGAGAGACCTTTGAAAGACTGGCTGGGTGAGATCAGGACCAGGCCCTTGACATCCTGTCCCTGTTTCAGCGAGGGCAGGCGTGGTGCATTCCAGTCGCGAACGGACCATTCCAGGGCAACCAGGGCACCCAGGTCAGATCCTACCAGGCAGAGTTGTTCGAGGTTGAGCAGGCCTGCGTTGTTTTGTTTCTTCAGGAAACTCTTGCAGGCCTCCAAATCGAGGACCATGGCCAGCATGTCCAGCTTGGTCATGCGGTCTCGACGGATTGTCTTGGATCCCTGGGGAGTTTTGCGCTTGATGCTGAAGCCGTGCCCACGCAGGTCCGGGAGAATGACGGCGTGCCCTTTTTGCTGCAGGCTGAGGGCCAGCTTGGCATATTGTGAGCCGCGTTCTTCCCAGCCATGGATCACCATGATAGGAATCGATTCTTTCTTGCGAGTACCGGGGTAAAAATAGCAGTGCAGTGAAACCCCGTCCTTGGTCGTCAGGACATGCTTTTGGGGAGCTGGTAATTTGGGCTTTTCCCCGTCTTCGTTTTTAGCGTCCTGGGCACCGATTGCCCCCGGCATGATAGCCAGCAGTAAGGCGGTTGCCAGCAGCCAGAGGGAGAAATGGTGGGTAGGTCCGGTGGCGGGCGAATTTCCGCCATGATGGAAAGTCGAAGACATGAGAAGTAACTCCTGGTTGGCGTCGACTGGGTTGGTAAATTGAAATACAGACAGGAAACAGGCTGCTTCGTTTTATCCTAGGAGCGGTGAGGGTTTACGTCAACGAAGC
>JAZADA010000076.1:0-5507 GCA_036124135.1 Planctomycetota bacterium
GCCACGGCTTCAGCGATATTCATGGCGAGGGCAGTTTTCCCCATTGCCGGGCGTGCTGCTAAAATTGCGAGTTCTGAATTGTGCAAGCCACCGGTCAGGGAGTCCAGTTTAGCGAATAAGGTGGGGACGCCCGTGTCTGTATAATCATCACTCATCCGAGACTCGAGGCGATCCATTGCACGATGCATGATATCGTTGAGCGAGTTAACATTGTTGGCACCACGGTCGTCAACAATGCTGAATATCTTCTGTTCGGAATTGCTTAACAGTCCACGAGCATCTGAAGTCTGATCGTAGGCTTCAGCAAGTATTTCGGTACTGACATTGATCAGCGAACGAAAGGTGGATTTCTCAAGTACGATATTGGCGTAGTACACGGCATGAGCCGCATTAGGTACCGCACGTCCGATCCGTGCGAGGTACGCGGTACCACCGATTGCCTCAAAGACACCAGCGGACTTGAGATGATCCACGAGGATCACGGCATCAATCGTTGTGCCCGCATCATGGAGTTGCATGATGTGTCGATATAGCTGGCGATTAGCGTCATCGTAAAAATCATCTTCCCGGAGGATCATCGTGACGTCATCACACGTGTCCGGCTTAAGCAGTAGGCTGCCGAGCACCCCGTGCTCCGCGCTTAAGTCGAATGGAGGTTGACGGTCAAGAATATGGGGTGTCGACGATGTATCAGATCGTTTGCTATCAACTTGTGCCTGTGCCATTAGATGAGAACCTTCCGTGGAAGTCTGCTGGTCCCGGTAGGCCAGCCGGACAGGTCGAAACATGGAACCCAGAGGCGATCGCCATGGTGACAGGAGCCAATCATAGCGACTTTATACAAGATGGCAACAGTCTCCGATCGCCAAATCTTGCAGCGATTAAAGAAAACAGCCCAGAATGCCCTAGGATCCCGAGGTGTCCTCGTCACCAGCCCCCTGAACAACCCATACTTTCAAGGCAGCTTCAATATCTTCATGAAGCTGGATTTTGACCGTGTAAAGAGCCAGTTCTCGTAAAGGTCCATCCAGTCGGACCTGGTCTGGCGAGATCGTCAGGTTGTTTTGCTTAAGTGCGGTCGTGATTTCCTTGGCCCCGACGCTACCATACAGGTGCCCTTCTTCGTTTGCATTGGCTTCGATGGTCACGCTCTGTTCGGCCAACTGGCTTGCCAATTCCTTGAGGTCTTTCAGACGCAGGTCTTCCAGCTCTTGCAGCTTGCTCTTATGTTTTTCCACCATGCGCTGGTGATGATCGGTTGCAATCGTGGCTAAGCCCTGGGGGATCAGGTAGTTGAAAGCATAGCCCAGCTTGACCTCAACAATATCACCATGGCGTCCCAGGTCTTCCACGGACTGGATCAACAGTAGTTGGACGCCTCCATTAGGACCTTTAGGTAAGCGTTTAAAACGTCGTTTCTTGGTTTTGGTCATGGAGCACCTGGTTCTAGCTTAGCGACCTTGCTTGGTCTGCTGTAATCGTGTTGGTAAAAGTCTGTTGGTATAGGTAGTGTCATCTGGACTAGAACGGGATCTCGTCATCCGGAGGACCTGTCTGTCCCATGGGTTCCGGTGCAGCCGCAGGTTGACTGTATTGGTTTTGCCGGCCACCGGAGTTGCCCCCGCCTGAACCACCATTGCCTCCACCACGTCCACCAAGCATTTGCATGCGTTCGCCAGTAACGGCTAATTTGCTTCGTCCTTTCCCTGTTTCCTTGTCATCCCAGCGATCCAGGCGTAAACGGCCCTCAATAAGCATGGGCGATCCCTTGCCAAGATATTCGCTGGCAACTTCCGCAGTCCTCGCCCAGAGCGTGACATCTACGAAAGTCGTTTCCTCAACCCATTCGCCACTCTGGTTTTTTCTGCGATCATTGACTGCTAAAGTGACTTCCGTCACTGCTGTACCACCTTGCGTATATTTTAGCTCGACATCACGTGTCAAGTTTCCGACCAATATCACACGATTAAAACTTGCCATGGTTACGCTCCTTCTGGTTGAACACGTTGATCCTTCGGGTTGTGGGAACATCAAGGAAATCCGTTTTGCCGTGAATGGAAATCACGTCACGGGATGTCTGCCTGGATGTACCACTTGATTTTAGTGTAGCGTCTTTAAGGGTACCGTGAAGCGGTTCTGGCCATGACCATAGTGCCATGACAGGACCGTTAGGGATTGCCTATTAATGCTGCACCAGTATCTCCTGCTGGCTTTCAATTCTTTTTCCGGATGTCATTAACTCGCCGGTTTCTAGTCAGCGAAGACTATGCGTCGGCGTCATTGGCTTCTTCCGTAGCAGCTTCTTCCGTAGCAGCTTCTTCCGTAGCAGCTTCTTCAGCGACTTTTTCTCCAGATGCGTGCGCCACCAGGGTATCTACCAGCCGGTCGTCAACTTTGACGGTCAGGTTGCGCAGCACGTGATCATTTAATCGACAGGCTCGTTCGAAGTGGACGACCTCTGTGGGATCAATGCGGAAATAGCTGAGCCAATAGGTACCTTTACGGTGCCCATTGATCGGGAAAGCCAGTTTTTGTTCGTTCCAGCGTCTGCTAATCAGGACTTCGCCACCGCGTCGCTCGATCATTTCCGTGATTTGACTATCCACGGCGTTAGGGTCACGAGCGAATCGATTTGAATCAAGAATGAACAGACATTCGTAGACGTTCTGAGTCAACGTTGTTCTTCCTTTCCAAGAGTTCTTAAAATTAGTTTCCGTTGTATTGATTCATGCAGAAATCAGTACCGTTGTGTATCCATTTGCTGATGGCATCCGCAGCTGTTTGAACAGCTTCCTGGATCGTATCCCGTTCCGCAGCCGGAAATTTTCCCAGCACGTAACCAGCAGCATCTCGCCCTTCCGGGATGGTGCCGATTCCAATCCGAAGACGGGAAAACTCATTGGTACCGAGCTTATTAATGATGTCTTGTAGTCCTTTTTGGCCTCCTGAGGATCCCTGCGGGCGAAATCGTAATTTCGCCACGGGCAGGCTCAAGTCGTCACAGACGACAAGTAGATCCTGGTTCTCCAATCGGTAGTATTTTTTTGCTGGCAGGACACTTGTCCCGCTATCATTCATAAAGGTTATAGGGCAGAGCAACAAAACTGATTCTGAATCGATTGTTGCATCTACCGTTTCACCTTGAAAACGTACTTTAGGTTTGCTGGTGCCGTGTCGGCGGCCTAGTTCTTTCAATACTTCCCAGCCGATGTTGTGCCGTGTGCCGGTATATTTGCGACCGGGATTACCCAGGCCTACGATGATTTTCATGGCCAGGTGTAACTCATTAACATTAACTGTCCGTGGCTTCTTCTTCTTCCTCTCCCTCTTCCTTGCGTCCGATCACTTCGGGTTCGCCGCCACCGCCGGTATCTTCTGCGGCTTCCAGGTCGCCCTCTTCTTCCGGTTCGACCTCGGCGGTCGGTTCGACACATTGCACCAGCAGGCTATCACTTGGCAATGAGACATTGATGCCGTCGGGCAACTCAAGGTCAGCTACGGTCAACGATTCGTGAAGTTCCAGCTGGTTAATATTCACTTCCAGTTTGTCTGGAATCGAATCGGCTCGACACTCGACTTCAATGGTATGGACCAGAACCTTGACGACACCACCAGCAGTTACACCTGCCGCCGTTCCGCGTGTTTCCAGGCCAACGCTGACGGTAACCAGTTCGGTTGCCGAAACGCGAGTCAGATCAAGGTGGATAATGTTATCGCCGAGCGCGTCCCATTGGACTTCGCGGATCAAGGCACTTTCCTTGACGTCACCCTGCAGGTCAATCAGTTTGGCACTCTGTCGGATGGCATTCTGCACCTGGTCCGATGGAACAGCGAGTGGGACATTTTCTTTTCCGTGTCCATACAGGATTGCGGGAATTCGTCCGTCACGGCGCAGACGCCGTGTGTTTTGGCTGCCAAATGCATCGCGTCGTGTTACTTCAAATACCTCAGCCATACCTTGCATTATCCTATTTTGGCAGCGAATTTAATCGATCAACGAAAGTATTGTTTACCGGTCCTGGTTGGGAAGACGATGGTCGTCAGGTTCCAGGTCGTGGTCTGTCCGGCAGCCAGACGGTTCAGGGAACGTGGCTGCAGGAGACCTGCTGTAAACGAACCATTGTTACACAAATGGCATCAAAAACAAGGCCATCGGAGCTATCTGAGAAGACTTTAAGGAGCTTGTAAATAAGGAGTTTCAGACGATTCGTGGCTTGCCCAAATTGGTTTCAAGAGGTAACTTTGGGGTTGGTTGTCTGATTTTCGCTAGATCTGGTTTCGTTATGGCAAAAACTCGCAAGAAAACGTTCGAGTACGTGGAGCCCATTGGAGCCCGTGTTTTAGTACGTAAAGACGAGCCAAAACGGGAAACCAAGGGGGGAATTGCCCTTCCTGATGCTGCAGAGATTCCTACGATTACGGGGCGAATCGTAGAGATTTCTACGTATATCAGTCATGATGACGATGTTCCGCTTCAGCAGTACGATAAGATCTTGTTTCATCCCAAGAATGCCATTCCGGTTGATTTCGAGGCGGACAACCTGCTGTTCGTTGTGCCTGTTGAAGACGTGGTCGCCGTTTTTCGTCCCGAATCAGAACCACGCAGCTAGATTACCTGGTGCTCAGCGGTTTCCTGGCAATTCTCCAGCGGTGTTTTGGTGGCCGCGCATTTCTGACAGCAACAGGAATGGTTTCTCAGTTCCCATTGCCGAAGATCGCACTGATCGATTGATCATGATGAATGCGTTTGATGGCTTCTGCCAGCAGCGGGGCGACAGTTAAGATCTTGATCTGTGGAATCTTACGATCATCGGGTAAAGGTATGCTATCGGTCAAAACGACGCTGGTGATCGGTGCGTCGTGCAACCGTTCCATGGCCGGGCCGCAAAGGATCCCATGAGTAGCAGCCACGTGGATTTCCCGGGCGCCGGCTTCCTGAACCAGACGCGCTGCGCCACAGATCGATCCGGCGGTACTGATCATGTCGTCAAACATCAAGGCGACACGTCCGTCGAGCGGACCTCCAATAATGTTTTCCTGCTTGGTTTCCGTGGCGCTTGCTCGTCGCTTGTCGACGATCGCCAGGCGACCCCCGAGTCGTTTGACGTGTCCAATAGCGCGTTTAATGCTACCTTCATCAGGGCTGACAACGGCAATTTCTTCATCCTGGAGCTGCATCTTGCTGAAATGTTCGTTTAATACAGGGGCGGCATACAAGTGATCCACTGGCACATCAAAAAAACCCTGGATCTGGGCAGCATGTAGGTCCATGGTAAGAACCCGGTCGGCGCCAGCTCGCGTGATCAGGTTGGCACATAGCTTGGCGGTAATGGGGACCCGGCCTTCATCCTTGCGGTCGGAGCGTGCGTAGCCGAAATAGGGAATGACGGCGGTAATTCGAGAAGCGCTCGCGCGTTTGAAACTGTCGATCATGATCAACAATTCCATCAGATTATCATTCACTGGCGGCGAGGGTGGTTGGATAATAAAGATGTCACGGCCTCGAA
>JAZADA010000077.1:0-4825 GCA_036124135.1 Planctomycetota bacterium
GCAACTCGTATTGCTTCGAGGCGGCCAGCACAACCACGGTTCCATCCACATCCACGTTATAAATTCGTTTGCCAACGCAGATCGGAGAGGCGTAAAACATCTTGCCGATTCGCTTGGTCCAATACAATTTCCCCGTGGCACTGTCAGCACAACTGACAATCCCGTTATCCGACCAAAGGAACAACAGTTCGTCACGGACCAGTGGTGTCGTACACAGTGGAGCGCCCCGGGTAATTCGATAGGCCACCGCTGCTTTGCCCGTACGATCAACGGGTGGACGTACTGCCACCACCTCGTTCCCATGGCCTAGCCAGCCACAAACTCCCAGTACCAGATTGCCAGCGAGCACCGGGGAACCGATCGAGGATTCAACATGTGACTTATCAAAGACGTCAGCAGCCCAGTTCACTTTTCCTGTCTGCGGATCGATGGCTGTAATCCCCTGCTCCCAGTTCGTGAAAATCAACTCCTCGGCACCATCGGCACCCCGGTAAACACAGGGAGTCGCATAAGCAGACTTGCTTTCCCGCTGGATATCCCAGAGCGTCCTACCGGTAACTGAATCCAGGCCGATCAAACTACTCTTCCCAGCCTGGTCATTGGGTAAAACCAACACCTTGCCAGTACGCACCGGAGAAACTCCATAACCATGCCCACCCTGGTAGGGCCCAAGATCACGTTGCCAGACCGTTTCGCCATGGTGATTCAAGGCCAACATCGTGACCTTTGCCGGGGTTCCCCAGGAAACATAGAGATGCTGGCTATCAACGACGGGCGTCGCGGAGGCGTAACTGTTTAAATTGTGCTTGCGATGCGGCTCGGCAGCAAACACCCGTTGCCACAGCACTTTCCCCGTCCGGCTTTCCAGGCAGGTAACAAATCGCTGTCCCGTTTCTTCCTTACCACTCGTCAGGAACAGGCGATTTCCCCACAGCACCGGGGAGGAATGGCCACGCCCGGGTAACGATTGTTTCCAGCTGTAATCACCAGGCTTCCATTTTGCCGGCAGGTCAGCCGACGGGCTGACTCCAGAACCATTCGGTCCACGAAACCGTGACCACTCCTGGCTCACCACGACCGGGGTGACCAGCAGCACCAGGGCTACCATGACCAGTTTACTAACCGTTCCGTTCACGACTTTCATTTCCTGTAATTTTCATTTCCTGTAATACTGGAAAACAGCCTCCAACAATCTACCACATTCGAACTCATTTGCGGAAACATGAGCAGGGAACGGTCTCTTCACCGGTGCTAGAAGATCCTGGCAAATGGATTACAATTCCCCTGTTGCCCGGTCCTCCAATCGTGTCCCCTGCCCCCCCAGAAAAGGCATCGCATGAATCACTCGCAAGCTGAATCAGCTATCCTGATGGCCGGCATCCCGACCACCAACCTATCCCTCTATCATCGTATCCGTTTCCTGGTCGGCGATCCGGCTGCCCTGATCGAGCTACCGACCGCCGAGGGGACACGACCCAGCACCCTGATCCTGCGAGATATCGAGATGCAACGCGCGGGTAAAAATGCTCGCGTTGACCAGGTTGCCTGCCCTGCCGACTACGCACCCGAGAGTGGTCTCTCGGGTGATCGCGAAACAGCTACCGCGCAGGCCGCTGCCGAATTCATTCATCGCACAGGACGACGGCATGTCATTACGGACCGTTCGCTGCCTCTCATCTACGCCCACCACCTGCAGGAACGGGGCCTCTCCGTTGAATGCGACCTGGAGAGAGGAGTTCAAGAACGGCGAGCCAAGGACGATCAGGAAATTGCCTGGTTACAGGAAGCTCAACAAGCGACCGAGGGTGCCATGCAGATGGCCTGTGAGCTCGTTGCCAACAGCCAGGCCGACAAGAACGGAGAACTGCTTCTTGACGGCGCTCCCCTGACCTCGGAACGCATACGCTCTGCCGTCGATCTATGGCTACTGGAACGTGGCTACTCCAACCCGGCGTCGATCGTTGCGGGAGGTCCTGCTGCGGCCGACTGCCACAACCTTGGAACCGGCATCCTGCTGACTGAACAACCGGTCATTATCGACATCTTTCCTCGCAATCGCCAAACCCTCTACCACGGCGACTGCACCCGCACGGTCGTCCACGGCACCATCCACGATGAGATTGCCAGCATGCATGCAGCCGTGGTGGCTGCCAAGGCTGCCGGCACCGCGGCAACCCAGGAAGGAAGCAATGCACAGGCTGTTCACCAGGCTACCATTGATGCCATTAGGCAGCACGGCTACCAGGTAGGCTTGCCCGGGGAAGCAGACAACGATGACTACTGCGCCATGACTCACGGCACTGGTCATGGCATCGGGCTCGAGGTCCATGAACCTCCCTTGCTGGACTTCGGCGGCCCGGACCTGATCCGAGGCGATGCCCTCACCATCGAACCCGGGCTCTACCGAAGATCCCTGGGTGGAGTACGCGTCGAGGACATGGTCATCGTTACCGCTGACGGCTGTTTAAACCTCAACCAGTTGCCAGAAGGATTGGACTGGAGTTGCTAGGCGGACGATCCTGTTGCGTCGCTGGACTAGTTGAGCATCGTCGACTGCATTCCCACCAGCGACAGATCATCCACGTGGTTCTCATCACCCACCCAGGAAATCACCAGTTCATCGGGGGCATCGCTGAATTCCGGTTGCCTGACTGACCTCGACTTCCTCACTCGGGTACGTCGCCCACGTGACGGTCGACTGGCCGAAGGCTTGAAAGAGAACAGCCCGATTGCAGGCAACGCTGCCAGGGCCAGGCTCCACGTGGTTAACCACATGACCTGCATGGGATCGAACTCGAGGTGACTCAGCCACCCACCCAGTGCAGTGTAACGAGGAATCACGGGAACGACACCGTCGATCGTGATGACCGTACAAACCAGGCATAACAAGACGCCTGTTAAATGCAAAAGGAACAGACTTATCTTGGCTACTTGTTTCATAGATCCATCTCCCTGAACCATCTTCCGAAAACCATGCGCCATCAAGCCGATTCCTGTCGGCCCGGGACTTTAAAACACTCTGGCGGGTAAAAAGTTTCGTACAATACCTGCAAACCCATCAACTGACACAACACGAACTACCTGGCAAATCCTGCTATAGAACCCGTGAAACGGTGCGTTTAGGTTCCTGCTCGTGACAACTGACTGCCCTCGACCGGCCAATCTGTGCTACAGGTCAGCAATGCACGTTGACGACTTATTACTTACCAACACGAATTGCTTGCAGCCGGCACCTGGACACCTGCTAACATGTAGCCACCAGCCAAACTGTCGACCCATCATTACTTCCAGCAAAGGCCTTACCTGATGTTTCTCCGTTGTTCTCTTCAGATCATCGCGATTGCCTTGTTTGCCTGGCAGGCCGCTACACCAGCCAGCGGTGCCGAGTTGCCAGCCCGTCCCCGGGCTCGTGATCGGCAGGTGACCGTACTGGTCACCACCCTACTGGAAAGCCAGCATCTTGGCCGACACGCCCTGGACGACCAGGTCGGCACCCGTACCCTCAAGCTTTTCCTGGACCGACTGGACCCGCGCAAGCTCTATTTCAACCAAGCCGACATTGCCTCCTTCATGAAGACAGCAGCCCGCGTTGATAACCAACTGGCCAACAACGACCTGTCGATTGCCTATACCATTTTCCACCGTTTCCGTGAACGAGTACAGCAACGTACCCGCCTGGTCGATGAGTTGCTGGCAGACCCACTTGATTTTTCCCGGGACGAGCTTATCCACCAGGATGCCAGCCTCGTTAACCACCCGAAGAATGCCGACGAAGCGGTTGATCGTTGGCGTCGGCAAATCAAGTATGACCTATTGCTGCTGGACGCCAAGAACCCCAAAGCCCCCGTCGCACTCGAACAGGTTAAGCAGGGTTACCACCAGTTTGCACAACGCATCGCCCATACCACGGCCGATGATCTGCTGGAGATGTTCTTATCATCGGTTACTCGCAGTTTTGATCCACACAGCACCTATCTCTCCCCGCCATCCTACGAAAGCCTGCAAATTCGCATGCGTCTCAACTACCAGGGAATCGGCGCAACGCTCGAACAGCACCTAGGCTTTGTTGCCATCCGCAAACTCATCCCCGGCGGAAGTGCTGCGGAGCAAGGCAAACTGCGCCCCAGGGATCGCATTGTTAGTATTGGCGAAGGAGCAAAGGGCGAACTTGTCGACGTTACTGACAAAACACTGCGTGAAATCGTCAACCTGATTCGCGGTCCCGAGGGGAGCCTGGTTCGCCTGGGCGTGATGCCCGCGGACGGCAGCAAGCTAACCATTCACCAACTAACGCGTACGAAGGTTAAGCTCCAGGACGCGGAAGCCAGTGGTGCCGTCATGGAAGTGCCCGAGGGTCCGGACGGCAAAGCAACTCGCGTGGGCGTCGTCCGCTTGCCGAGTTTCTACGTCGACACCGAAGCAGCCCGCAAGAACACGCCTAACTATAAAAGCTGCACACGCGATGTTCGCCGCATCCTGGAAAACTTTAAAGAACAACAGGTCGACGTGGCCCTGCTGGACCTCCGCAAGAACGGCGGTGGCAGTCTCCTGGAGGCCGTCCACCTGACCGGCTTGTTCATTGACCAAGGCCCTGTCGTACAGATCAAGGACAGCCACCAACGCGTCACGCTGATGCTGGATACAGAAGCAGGTACAGCATGGTCGGGACCGCTTGTTGTTCTGACCAGTCGCCTGAGCGCCAGTGCCAGTGAAATCGTGGCCGGTGCGGTGCAGGATTATCGACGAGGGATCGTCCTGGGAGATACCGCCACACACGGCAAGGGCACCGTTCAGCAATTACTGGATTTGAACCGCCAGTTATTTC
>JAZADA010000078.1:0-6260 GCA_036124135.1 Planctomycetota bacterium
TGGCCAGGCGTACCAGTTACTTTTTGAAATCCTGCGCGACGATCCGACCCATGTCCAGGCAGCCAGGATCCTTGGTGTTTCCCGGGAGGCAACTCGCCAGCCTCGGGTCAGCCTCGGGCGTACGCGGCACGCTCGCCTGGGCTGGGCAGCGCGCTCCTACTGGACCGTGCGCAGCCCCCATTACGAGATCCTTACCAACCACAGCGCCCAGGCAGGACAGGAACTGGCCCGACACCTGGAACAACTGCAGGCTATCTGGCAACAGGTGTTCTTTCGCTATGAAGACCAGGGCGACATCCTGGAATCCCGTTTTGCAGGGAATTCACAACCGTGGCTCAAGCATTCCATACACCGCGTCGTTCTCTTCCAGGATCGCCCTCAATACGTCAATTACTTTGCCAGGACACAGCCACAAATCGGCATGACAACCGGCTACTACCAGCCTGGTGAAAAGACCGCTTACTTCTATGCTGCCAAGCCGGCATTGATGGCCACCTGGTACCACGAGGGGACACACCAGCTTTTCCAGGAGCGCGGACAAAGTGTCGACAAACCGGGTGAGCAGCAAAACTTCTGGGCCCTCGAAGGCGTGGCGTTGTACATGGAATCCCTTCAATTCCATGAAGGTTACTGCACGCTTGGTGGTTTTGAATCCAGCCGCCTGCAATACGCACGGTACGACAAGTACATCAACCAGGCTTACCTTCCCCTGGAAAAACTACTACACCTCGGACAAGCGAAATTACAGGAACATCCGGAAATCAGGGCGCTCTATCGACAGTCTGCAGGACTAGCGCACTTCCTGATGACGGGTGAACAGGGTCGTTATCGTACGGCCTTCATCGATTACCTGCGGGAACTTTACCGGGGCAGTGACCAGGCCGCGACGTTGCCATCTCGCACGGGAAAAACACCTACGGAAGTGGATCAACAGTACCATGAATTCCTGATGGTGCGCGACCAGGATCTGCTTGCCTTGAACAATCAGCAGCCGTTGCGCAAGCTGGTGCTGGGACATACCCAGATCACCAACAAGGGTTTTCTCCAACTGGGGAAACAGCCGCTCGTGACCTGGCTGGACTTGACAGCCACTCGCATCGACGAAAAAGGCATGGTAGAGTTGAGTAATTGGGTCGGCCTGGAGCAGCTTTCCCTGGAAGGAACCCGGATTACCGGTCAACTGGTCACTCGACTTGCTCGGCTACCCAATTTGACGGAGCTGGATTTATCCGGAACTCCGATAACGGATGAAAGCCTGCAACCATTAGGCCAACTAACCAAGCTCCGGGTACTTTGGTTAACCGGAACCCGGATTACGGATGCAGGATTACCCCACCTGGAAAAACTACAACAACTTGAGGTATTGAATCTTGATCAGACCGAGGTGAGCGCTGCTGCCCGTCAACGACTGCAAGCGAAATTACCCAAGCTGAAAAGCGCCCCCTGATCTTGAGACGAGTCTGACAAGGAGAATTCGATGCGACCTTGGATTTTGGGTGAAACCAATTATGCCGTGACCCAGGAGAACCCGTACGATGTTGCGGTTCTCCCACTCGGTGCCACGGAACCTCATAATTTCCATCTGCCCTATGCCACGGACACCCTCATCGGCAATGCCATCGGTGAGCGTATTTGCGAAGCTGCCCACAAGGGTGGTGGCCGGGTCGTCTTGCTGCCCACGATACCTTACGGCACCGAGACCAACATGCATGCCCTGCCACTGGCCATGAACGTGAATCCTTCCACGCTCTTCCAGGTGATCACGGACTTGCTGAAGTCTATCGTGGATAGTGGTATCAAGAAGGTCCTGCTGTTGAATTGTCACGGCGGCAATGCCTTGAAACCACTCCTGCGTGAACTCTGTGACAAGTCACCTGCCCACCTCTTTCTCTGTAACTGGATCCAGATGGTCAACGACCTGACCGGGACAATATTCGAGCACCAGGAAGACCACGCCGGTGAAATGGAAACTTCCCTGGGCCTGGCCTACTTTCCAGACCTGGTCATTCATAACGAGGACGGTTCCCTGAGAGCCGATGCCGGGGAAACCCGGCCCTTCCGGTTCGAGGCACTGGAAAAAGAATGGGTTGATATCACACGTCCCTGGCACCTCCTCACCACCAATACCGGGGCGGGAAATCCGCACGAGTCCAGTGCCGAAAAAGGGCAACAACTCATGGACGTCCTGGTCGAACGCCTGGGAACATTCCTGGTGGAACTTTCCAACTCACCCCTGGACGAGTCATTTCCCTTCATCAACACGGACGCCGTTGACCAAGGGGACGCAGAAAACTAAACTGGATCCAGCAGGTCGAGAGACCTGCCTGATTGATGGTGGGTGTAGCTCAGTTGGTTAGAGCACTAGATTGTGATTCTAGGGGTCGGGGGTTCGAATCCCCTCATCCACCCTCGATAGAAGAAAGGGTTTCCGGTCTGCAGGCTGGAAACCCTTTTTTTATAACGAGGCATCGATTTCCAGAAAAATGACAACGGCAGCAGCGGCAATCATTTTAACTAGGGATAAAACTCGCTTCGACAGGACCACGCTGAAATGAAATGGCTGCTCGCAATTCTTTACGGACTGTTTGTAATCTGGACCGGCTTACTACGTGGCATCGAGGCCCAGGCCTATAAACCAAATTCCCTCTGGTTCTGCCTGGCAATGGGTTTGCTTTGCATCGCCGCCGGCTACCTGTTTCGACTCAACAAGAATGCTGCGGCAACCATGACTTCCCTGGTTGCCGTTGCGTTCGTGCTTTCCTTTTATCTTTATTGCTTCATCTGCAAGCCGGAAGGGGATGCCACGGTGCGGGTTGGACTGGTGATCGTCGCATCCATTGGATTCCTGGCAATGCTTTTTCTTCCTGCTGAAGCCAAAGGGTGTCAGCAAGAGACACCTGATTGATAGTGAATGGAGCTCAGCCTGGTGAGAGCGCTCGATCCAGGTTCTAGTGTCCTCACGGACGTGGAGGTTCAAGTCCTCTCATCCACACTCCAAGAAAACAGGGGTTTCCGGTCATTACGCTGGAAGCTACTGTTTTCTTGTGCCTGCCCTGACGACCCATTCACTACCGTGGTCAAAATTTCTCACTCAATCGGCACGATCAACGAACTCACCACGACACTCAGTACAGAGACCGACTTCTCTCTTGCGACCATACAAAAGGGAACTTGCACAGTTAGGGTTGCCAGGTTAGTCAGCTCGGCTGAACCCAGTTGCCGCACCATCGTTTAGTGATTTTACCGAGCTCGTAACGGTCATCTTTTCAAACGTTGAAAGATCACTCGTTTTCAGGCTGAGTTTGCCACCAGGAGTCCAGTTCAGCTGACGAACAAGGCTGGGTAGTGGCCATTCTACAGGCACTGTGGAATGAAGCAGCTTGTGTCCGATGACTTTGCGTCCCTCAAGAATTTCGGCGATTACGTCATACCGATCCCAGTCGTAGCGTAAGTAGATCCTGGCTTTCATCTTACTGGATGATTTCCAGGACTTTCCTTTCTTGAAATAGAACCCAAATTGATATTTTTCACGACGCACTTGGTCTGCCGCATTACGGAATGGTCGTCCGTCCAGCCCCTCCCTCTTGGCCAGCCAGATCAGTGCCTCGGTAGTCGAATCCAGTATCTTTTTTTTAAGCTCGACGCCTTCCAGCTCACTAGCTGCTTCAAGATCAAAGGGTATTCTCAACAACTTTACGGAAACCATATCTTCGACTGCCGATTGTTCCAACGACTCGACGTTCGGGTCTGTCCGTAAAACCAACTTACTCACACCACGTAGATCCACCTTGCTACCAAGGTGCCACATAAGATGATCGGTGACACAAAAAGAGGCTCTCTGCACTGACGGATACTTGTCAAACAAACGCTCCGGATCTCCTACGGGAGTTCCAGGGACTCCAACATGTAATACAATTGCTCGTAGATTTGGCATTTGCAATCAGTGTTAAGCGGTTAATGGTTGGGGCTCGACGTCAGTCTGCACGCAGCACGCTTCCTCGAATAGTTCGTATCTCATGCGAAGACCTCCTGCTTTGATTATGCAGACACAATGGCTCAATGCTATTGAAAGAAGCAGATATCCTGGAAAAGATTAGCTTATGGGAAATGCAATCCACTGGATCATCTTTTCGGGTCTGGCGATCAGTAGCATCGCACTCATCACCTACGCACTGGTCGGCAAGGTTCGTTCTATCGTGATTGCCATACCACTGGCCGGTATCCTTTTTTTCACCGTGTACGTGATCGTCATGACGCACCGCATACCGAACCCACGTTCCCTCACCATTTTCTGGCTCATTGGGTCCGCTCTCGGTCTGCTTCGCCAATGCACCCGTAAAGGCGCATCGGACCACAGCCAGGCCCCGTGAAACCGAAAGAACATCTGCCACACCGTTGCCAGGACTCGCCTGTCATTCTTAAACGGTAACGTCCGGATTTCTTTCTTTACCGACAAATTCCAGTTTAATGCTCAGCACATGAAGTGCCACGTTTTCATCCATGGCCTTCGTAGCACCCGGTTGCTGTCGAATCTCTACTCCAACCCCCATGCCTAATCCAAACGAGTAGTTCCCACTGGCATTGAGAAACGACCTGGTCAACTCAACCGTTTGTGCCTCGGTTCTCTCCTCACCTTCAAAGGTTGGAGAAAACTCGATTTCTGCCATGATCGATCGTTTATCGATTTGCTTGGCTTTCTCGGAGAACTGGAAAAACAACAGGTGACAGGAATGAGATTCTTTAAATGCCTGTTCAGCTTTCGCTGATTTACCTTCAGCAACAACAGTGGCATGGAGACGATAGGTGCCAGGAAAGGGACTGCGAACTTCCTGTCCGACGATTGCACTTGTCGTGGGGGATTCACTCTTGGCAGCTTGAAACGTCAAGTGCTGTCCGAGTTCGAGCTTGCCAATGGTCGAGGGATCTTGAATTTCAGCCGAGAACGCGTTCGAGTTGATGTATCGCCATCCTTTTGGCCGCGAGGGCACGCTGGCCGGCTTCAAAACACCTTTGCCCTGGAAAGTGGTTTGCCGAATCATCTTGCTTTCATCAAAATCCGGAACCCTTGCGACATCACCTGTGGGCACAGACCGGTCCGGGGTCGCAGGTTGGTCACCCAGCAAATCCATGAGTGCAGGTTGCTTCGAGAAAGCTAATTCACGACCGGCGGGATCTGTAAATGTGCCATGGTGATCCAGGCCGGCCAGGTGAAAAATAGTGGATGTCAAATGGCCGGGGTCAACTTTATTTGACTTGGGATAGGCACCGTGAGCGTCTGAACTACCATACACCTGGCCTCCACTGATCCCGGCGCCCGCGAGTGTCGCGCAAAAAACCGGTCCCCAATGGTCACGACCACTCTTGGGATTGATCTTGGGAGTCCGACCAAATTCTCCAATAGCAACCACGAGTGTCTCATCCAGCAGGCCCCGTTGATCAAGATCTTCAATCAACGCGGTGTAACCAACATCGAAAATCGGACACAGTACATCTTCCAGTCGATCATGGTTTTGTGCGTGCGTGTCCCACAAGGGGTTATCCGATGCATTATCACCCGGTTCGCGAGGCCAGTTGACGTGTACCAGGCGGGCGCCTGACTCGATCAATCGACGAGCAAGCAATACGCACTGCCCCCAGCGATTACGTCCATAGCGGTCACGCACGTGGGCAGGCTCTTCCTGGATATTGAAGGCACGTCGGGCCTTGCCCGAGGTCATTAGTTCGTATACCTGCCGTTGATAGGTCGAAAAAAGATCAACCGCCTTGCTGCTTTCGGCATCACGAAGCACATCCTCCAGCTTCGATTGGAGTGTACGGCGGCTCTTCATACGATCCAGCGTGATCCCCAGTGGTTCGAAGCCTTCGATCTTGTAATCCGATCGCGATGGGTCGCCAACAAAATGTTCTGGTGACCATTGTTGTCCCATCAAGCCACCTGTCTGCCCGGCCGGTGTGACGTTTTCATTTTGGCGAACGAAGTCGGGAATCACGATGGAGCTCAGCCCGGGCATGTTCTCGCTGGGCTTGTATCGTTTAATGATGGAACCGTAAAACGGCCAATCACTCTGTTGAATCGTACGGGCATTCGGACCCTGGTACTTGTATCCGGTCAACACCCAGTGGCCGCTGCTGGAGTGGATGTTATCATCCGTCGACATCGATCGAATCACCGCTATCTTGTCAGCAATCGCAGCCGTGCGCGGAAGTAATTCGCAGAACTGGATTCCCGGGATATTGGTTTGAATGGGCTTAAACGGCCC
>JAZADA010000079.1:0-8349 GCA_036124135.1 Planctomycetota bacterium
CAGGCCGGATCGCGCGGCGACCTCGATCCGTTCCCGATCGCCCGGGGACCAAGAAGGAGAATGTCTCCAGCTGTTCAGCGCCAGCAAGGCACTGGGAGTATCGTCGCTGTCGGGAACAGCACCACTCAGATCACTCCAGCCCCAGCCACCCGGTTCGGCACCCGTAAACGGATGACGTTGCGTATGCTGGCAACCCAGTAACCAGTCCAGGCAATCCAGTTGTGCGAGGTCTTCCCCCCCGGCAGCCAGTGCCTGCAGTGCCAGCGTCGTGTTCCACGTTGCCAGGTTCGTGTCAATCGGCCAGCTACCATCAGCTCGAACGGAATCTACCAGGAACTGGATGCCTTGCTGGGTAACCGGATGGGCTCGCCGGCCGGTACCGGCGAGGCTCATGATGACGAAACTGGTGAGAGGCACTGCTTCCAGGTAGCCCCCGCTGCTAGGCTGCATTTTTTCCAGCACCCGGAGGCTTGGTGAGATGGCCGCTCGTCGCAGCCAGCGACTCAACGGATTCCAGGGTGGCTGGTGTAGATAGCGAGCCTGGCCGATGGCAACCAGTGCGGGAATGGCATAGCTGACCACCGGCATTCGTACAAATCGGTAAAAGGATTGAGGTAGGCAGGCCAGCTCAAAAGGTAATGCATTCACATCCTTCCAGGGGACAATCCCTGCCAATGCCAGGTTGGTCAGGATAGGTACCACGAAAGTCTTGTCCTTGCCATAACGCCTGCGCAATCCGTCAAAGCGGTCCTGGGTTTCAATGTAGGCCTCTGCTCGGGCCAGCAAATCGGCTTGCTCGGTTGCCATGTCAGCCAGGTGAAAGGCAGCCACGACCAACAGGGTGGTGGCAATATTAGAATAACTCTGGTCCGTGTCCCCCCAGCCACCATCCGGGTTCTGATGATCTTGCAGCCAATGAATTCCCTGGTGAACCAGCCTGGCCAGGTGTTCCGACGACTGCCCGGCCGGTTGCGGTATGTTCGCGGGAGGTGCTACCAGCGGTGCCTGGTAGAGGACCAGGGCACTGATTGCGGTGGCGGTCGAAAGTGCACTGGCCGAGAGTTCTCCTTCCCAGTAGGAGTGAGCCTGGCGTTCATCAAGCAGGGCTTGTCGAGCGAGAGCATAGGCGGCTTGCAGGCGATCGCGAGTCATGTTCAACCAGGAGTCAGGGCGAGCGGAAAACCTGATTGTAACATGCTATCGTTCGCTTCGGGGTGAGACAGGTCATTGACGTAAGAAAGGTAGTTTCGGTGGAAGGCGTGCCGAGTGCCAGCAATGGTCGAAATCAGGGAAAATGCCGCTGGTCGAATGATAGGTCTCTTCCTACAATGGTCAGCTCGGAAAAGACCATTGCCAGCGTGTAATGGAACAGCAGGTTGATACGCGACTCATTCACGGACGGATCATGGCACCGCAACGAAGCAGGAATCGTGCACGGAGAAAAGTGCGACTCGCTGAACCTGAATGGGTTCATGCGAGCGACGAAGAGTTGCTGGATTGGCGAATCTGTGACCTTGGTTTGAAGATACCCGGAACGCTTCTCGAGGAACGGGTAGAACGGTTGTACGAGGAATTACAACAGCGCGGAATTACGTTTCAACCTCATTGCTGGCTTTCGGACGACTGGTTTTCTCCGGATGGCGTACCGGGGATTGCAATTCCTTTCTACATGGCTCATCCACGCCTGGCTCGCCTGGAACGAAAGCAGATGTCAGAAGTGGAGGGTGGCAACAAGGATTGGTGCATGCGTATCCTGCGTCACGAGGCGGGGCACGCGATCGACACGGCCTATCGTTTACATCGTCGCCGAAGTTGGCAGGCTGTTTTTGGCAGGGCATCGATCCCTTACCCGGAAGATTATTCGCCCCGTCCAACCAGCAAGAATTATGTTTTGAATCTTGAATCCTGGTACGCGCAAAGTCACCCCTCGGAAGATTATGCGGAAACGTTTGCCGTGTGGGTCAAGCCACGCTCTCGTTGGCGAAGCGAGTATGCGGACTGGCCCGCCCTGGGAAAACTGGAATATATTGATCAATTGATGCAGGAGATTGCCGGGCAAAAAGCGCCCGTCAGAACCCGTCAACACACGGGTTCCGTGGCAGGGCTCCGCAAGACATTGCGTGAACATTACAGCGATCGATGCGAACACTATGGCATTGGTGACGCGGGGGAAGTGGATGAGTACGATGACGATCTGCTGAGATTGTTTTCCAACGCTGCTCGCTATCGCCATCGTCGTTCGGCTGCCAGTTTCCTGCGGCAATTGAGACCCGAAGCGCGCCGAGTAGTGTCCCAATGGACGGGCCAATATCAATACACGGTGGACCAGGTGGTTGGCGAGATGATCCAGCGAAGCCGAGAGTTGGGTTTGAAGGTTCATCGATCAGAGAAGGACACGCGTCGAGATGCCCTGGTCCTGCTGACCGTGAAAACGATGCATTACCTGCAGGGCGGTTACCACAAGATGGCGATGTGACGTACGTGAGACCTGTCTCCTGGACTCCCTGGAATGGTGCCGGATAATGAGAAAACTTCGTGTTTTGGTTCTCATGGACAGTGAATTTGTCCCGCCTGACAGCCTGGAGGGATATCGGCCCGAGGAAATTCTTAACTGGAAAACCGAGTATGACGTGGTGACCACGTTACGAGAAATGGGCCACCATGTTCATCCCCTCGGGGTCAGTGATGACCTGGGAGAAATCCGCCGGGCCATCGTCGAGGATAAACCGCATGTGGCTTTTAACTTGCTGGAAGAATTCCACGGGGTAGCACTGTTTGACCAGCACGTGGCGAGTTACCTGGAGTTGATGCAGCAACCCTATACGGGATGTAACCCGCGAGGGCTAACGCTCGGTCATGACAAGGTGCTTTGCAAGCAAATACTTTCGTATCATCGTATCGCCACACCACGCTTTGCCGTGTTTCATCGTGGGAAAGTGATCCGGCCCCAGCGGCGACTAAAATATCCCTTGTTGGTCAAGTCGGTTATCGAGGAATCCTCCCTGGGTATCACCCGGGATTCCATCGTTTACTCCGACGCGCAACTGGTCGACCGGGTACTGCGAGTTCACGAAGACCTGGATACCGATGCCCTGGTCGAGGAGTTCGTGGAAGGCAGGGAGTTTTACGTGGGTGTTATCGGCAACCAGCGGCTGCAGACGTTTCCTGTCTGGGAGTTGCTGTTCAGGAACCTGCCGGAACATATTCCCAACATCGCCACGGCGCGGGTTAAATGGGACCTGGATTACCAGAAAGAACTGGGCGTGACGACCCGGGCTGTTACGGATTTACCAGCTGCCACGATGGCCCGAATTGCCAGGTTATGCAAACGCATTTACCGGGTACTCTACCTGAGTGGGTATGCTCGTATTGATCTGCGAGTTACCGCCAGCGGCCAGGTGTACGTACTGGAGGCAAATCCTAACCCGGACCTATCGTACGGAGAAGATTTTGCCGAGTCAGCCAGCACGATGGGGATTTCTTACGAGAAACTGATGACTCGCATTATGAACCTGGGGATGCGCTACCAGCCCTCGTGGCGTGGTTAGAGTTCCACCGTGCTGGAAGCGCCAACCAGTGATTTGTCCGGTTCCTCGGTGCTCGTCGTGGAACCCCGCGTGTCCTGCCAGTTTTCAGGTTTAAAGTGGCGACCGTACATCCCATAATCATTGAACCAGAATCGCTTGGCGAAGCGATAAGCCCACGATTTTTCACGGATTTCGATATCCGGGTTGTATTGCGAGGAGGTCGGTTCCATCGTTTCCAGTTCCGCGATGGCGGTTCCGCGGACCGTCGTGTCCCGCGCCCCGTGTCGATCTGCCAGTTCCAGCAAGAGGTCTGGTCGCTCCATGATGATACAACCGCGAGTTGCCTGGGCAGCTGTTTCACGGAAATCTCGCAGGAATTCAGACTGGTTGAAGGTGTCTCGCAAGGGTTGGTCATCGTGAATCGATTCCTTGGCGATCTGGATGACCGGACATGGTTCGATATCTCCCCAGGGACTGATGTGATGTGTGAATCCCGTAGCAGCAGGACAGAGTGCCTGTCCATTGCCGTCATGGTAGGCATCGATGATGACGATCGGTTTCTTGGCACGCATGTCCACGACGAATTGTCGTGCCTGCCGTTGTTGCTCTGGTCGCAGCGCCAGTTCAGGACAGGCTTCCGGTCCAACAGGTCGATAGATATGAAACCAGGTGTACATGACACCCATCTCGATCAGTCGATCGATCCAGGTTTCGGTTAGTAGATCGAAATTGGTCTGGCACAAACTGGTGCAGACACCAGTGAGTACTTTATGCTTCAGGCAGTTCTGTAGTCCCTCCATGGTACGATTGAGAACCTGGAGCTTGCCACGACGTTCGTCGCTGACGATCTCGTTGCCTTCCACGCTGATCAACGGGGTGCAGTTTCCCAGCCTGTGTAAGGTGGCTGCGACTTCATCGGTAATAAAATGACCGTTGGTGAAAATCTGGAAATAACAATCGGGATGCGCTTCCAGGATTTCCAGTAATTCCGGATGCATGAAAGGTTCCCCGCCCAGGATCCCGAAAAATGAATTGCCCATCTGCTTGGACTCGGTGATCAGGCGGTTCATGGCTTCGACGTCGATCGTCTGTTGCTTGGCAGCCACATCAACCCAACATCCCTGGCAACGCAGGTTACAGCTGTTCGTAATCGAGATATACAGAAACGGCGGGAAGAACTCTCCGCGTTTGAGCCGCTTCTTGTGGCGTTGGACCGAGCGAACTCCTTTGTATCCAGCGGTCCACATCGCCTTCCAGAGGAGGCGCTTGTTGGTCTCTAGCAACAGTCGTTTAGCCATTCTTAGGTACATGGCACCTGCTTATCCCGTCTACACGCGGTTCCTGCCTCGAATACTTCAGTTCACTTAGTATAACAGGAGAACCAATCCAGAGACATTGACCACGGTAGGTGTCCCGGTATATCACCAGGATGTCCCGCTTCTTGCTGTAAACCGCTATCAGCATGGAGATAGCAGGAGCTTTCTGGGTCGGTATGAACCGGCAGATGAACCCTGTAAACACCTTCTCACTGCCATAAAAACGTGTTAACCTATAAGAGTGACTGGTCTTGTATCCAGTCCGCTTGATCCCCATTGAAGTGAGAAACAGAAGTCATGGCCAAGCCAAAGCATAAAATCAAGAAGGCCAATCACGGTCGCCGGCCCGCTAATAGTCGCATGCGAAAAGCTCGCCGTCAGAAGGTTCGCACCTGATTGACGTCCTGGCAGCTCGTTTCTACGCGATCATCCTGACCTGGCTGGCTAGATGTTCGTCGGTTTGAACCGGTTTGCAGGCAGCGATTCTTTTCAATTTGAAGCCACCGAGGAACTGTCGCGTGTCCGCTAAAGATCTACTCATTGATCCGGCCCTCCTGGATTACGACCAGGTCGTTGCTGATGTCGAGGAGATTCGACGGTACAATCCGCAACGTTTCGAGATGGAGCAGCTGACGGCTGTTATCTACGAGGACCTCGAAGAATATGCCTGCGCCGGATACAAGGATATCGGGCGGGATGAATTCTGGGTACGTGGTCATATGCCGGATATGCCGTTGATGCCTGGCGTCATCGTGCTCGAGGCTGCCGCCCAATTGTGTAGTTTCTTTTCCCAGAAACATGACTTGCTGGGTGCTGCCATGATTGGTTTTGGCGGGCTGGAAAATGTTCGGTTTCGTGCGCCCATCATTCCCGGCGATCGCCTCTTGCTGATCTGCAAGATGACCAAGGTGCGTCCAGGCCGAATGATTGTCTGTCGCTTCCAGGCCGTCGTTGGTGAAACCCTGGCAGTTGATGGCATGCTCAAGGGCATTCCCATACCTGTCGATGCGTTATAACTAGCTGCCCAGGGCCTGCAGGAAGATCTTCACGATTCTTGTGCAGCCGTCTCCTTTCCTCCAGAATTGAACCAGTGTTTTCGAGTGTGCTAGATCATGGGTCGACGGGCATTACGAAAAATTGAACCTTCACTCGACCTTTCCGCACACTGGAAAGATGCCGCCAGCATGCCGGAAGCCTGGCAACTGGACAAGTTATTCGATCGGTCCGCGCCGCTCGAGGTAGAGGTTGGTAGTGGCAAGGGGTTGTTCCTGGAAAGAGCGACCGGGAAACGGCCGGAAAATAATTTCGTTGGTATCGAGGTGTCACGAAAGTACAGCCGTTTCACCGCAGCCCGGTTGGCACGGACGGAACGGTCCGATGCCCTGGTGATTCACGGTGATGCTTTCGTGATTTTTGCCAGGCACGTGGCCGATGCAGCCGTGCATGCCGTGCATGTCTACTTCCCGGATCCCTGGTGGAAGAAACGCCATCGCAAGCGACGTATCATGCAACCTTCCTTCCTGCAGGATGTGGTCAGGGTACTGGCGCCAGGGGGTCGGCTCCACTTCTGGACCGATGTCAAGGAATACTTCGATGTGGCGCTGGAAGCGATTGCCCGTTTTCCTGAATTGAAAGGGCCTTTTGATGTTCCAGAGATTGCGGCTCAACACGACCTGGACTTTCAAAGCCATTTTGAGCGGCGGACACGATTGGGAGAATTACCGGTCTATCGGTCCGAGTTTGAACGTGCCTAGGCCGGGCCGGTGAACCCTGGCTGGATTCAGGAAGATTGCTGGACTTCGTAGGTGCGCCGATCCTGCACCCCAGCGCTCGAATTTTCCAGCGCGATCTCGTAGAGTTGCTGGCCCATTTCGGTAGGATACTGGCCGGTGATACAGGCCTGGCAGAGCTCGTCGCTGCTGAATCCGATGGCCTTGGAAATGGCGCTTACCGGCAGGTAACGTAGCGAATCAGCTCCCAGTACCGCTGCCATTTCATCTTGGACTGCGTCTGTTAAGCAGCCGTCGTCGAGGAATTTAGGTGCGAATAATTCTCCGATGGTGGACATGTCGATCCCGTAGAAACAGGGTGCCACGATGGGAGGACAGGCCACCCGTACATGGATTTCCTTGGCCCCACCAAAATCACGAATTCGGTCCAGGAGTACCTTCATGGTTGTCGAGCGAACGATGGAATCTTCGACCAGGAAGATGCGTTTACCAGCGATGACGTCGCGCAGGGGGGTGTACTTCGTCTCGGCTTTCTTGCGCCGGTCACTGCCCCCCTCGATAAAGGTGCGACCCGCGTAACGATTTCGAATCAGGCCTTCCCGCGAAGGAATCCCCAGCTCGTAAGCCATGGAATCTGCGGCAGCCTTGCTGGTGTCAGGTACCGGCACCACGATCGTGTCTTTGTCCAGTGTTACCCGGCCGTCACTTAATTCGCGCTTGGCCAACTCGCTGCCCAATGCCGTGCGGGAAAGATACACGCTGCGATCGTCCAGTGTGCTGGCCACGTTGGCAAAGTAAATCCATTCGAAGAAACAATGCCCGCGATTCGGACTTTCGGCAAATGACTCGATCTCGAATTTATCCTTGGAGATCGTGATCATGCTGCCGGGCGGAACCGAGTGGATGCTATCTGCCTGGAATCCGAGGTTGAGCAGGGCAACGCTCTCGCTGGCTGCTGCAAAGAGGGGGCCTTCCTTGGCATAGCAGAGTGGTTTGATACCCAGCGGATCGCGAGCCACCATCATCTCGCCACAAGCATTCAGGTAGACGAGGCTGTAAGCGCCATCAAATCGCTTGCTGACGCTTTTCATGATGTCGAGCAATGCAGGACGCTGGTCCCCTGACAGTTCTCGACTGATCTCGTGCATGATGATCTCGGTATCAGTCTCACGCGTTAAATGGTGGTCGTCGTCGCGCAGGATGCGATCCCTTAACGCCTGGTAGTTTGCCAGTTGACCGTTGAAACCGAAACTGAACCACTTGTGTTTCTGCAGGTGATGGCGTTCGAAAGGCTGGGCGTAACTGCGATCTTCCTGGCCGCAGGTGGCATAACGGACATGCCCGATGGCAGCAACACCCGCGTATTCACGCATCAGGTTTTCGCTCTTGCCGCGATGCGATAGCCGGAAGACCTCGCTTACCGTGCCCAGGTCCTTGTGCGTATCAATGAGTTGATTGCGCTCAGGATTATAGGAAGTGATGCCAGCGGCGAGTTGGCCACGATTCTGAATGTCCAGCAACATCCGGGGCAACAAGCGTGATGTTTCATCGGCCGGAATATCACCGCACAGCGAACTCGTTTCATCCGACGGCAAATGATAGATAGCGGCGATGCCGCACTCATCGTGTAATTCACTCATGGGCGGAAGCTACCAAATCCTTTTGCCAGGAGAAATCTCCTGAAGTTAACGATGTCACCCAGCGTCAACCTTCACGGAAACAGGAAGGTTGATAGCACGGACTCCTTTCCAGGTCCCCCATTCTACGTTTGAATCG
>JAZADA010000080.1:0-5228 GCA_036124135.1 Planctomycetota bacterium
AGTGTCCGATCCGGGCGCAGGCTCTGCAAGTGTGCGGAAACCTGTTCGGGGAGCAGGCCGGTTGTATAGCGAATCAACTGGTAGGCATGGGTACCAATATCGGCCAATGCGCCGGAAGGCCCCGCACGTTGAGGATCGGCTTTCCAGGCTCCCCGGGCCGGAGTGGTATCCGGGGGCAGACCCCAGAGCCAGCCCTGGAGGTAATGGGCACGGACCGCCTTGATCGTGCCGAGTTCACCCTGTTTAATCATTTCCCGCGCCTGGCGGATCAGCGGGTACCCGGTGTAATTGTGTGTCACGGCGAAAACGGATCCTGTTTCCTCGACCAGTGACGCCAGGGCGTGTGCATCTTCCAGTCGCGTGGTTAATGGCTTGTCGCAGATCACGTGGAAGCCCGCTTCCAGTGCTGCTTTGGCGATTGGGAAATGCGTGTCGTTGGGCGTAGCGATGCTTACGAAATCAATGCGGTCCTCTTCTGGCCGTGCATTTTCCCCGGCCAGTAAATCCTGGTAGGAACCGTAAGTGCGATCGGCAGCCAGTCCAAAACCAGGCCCGTAGGATCGTGATTTTTCCGGGTCCGAAGAGAGTACACCGGCTACTAATTCAGCTCGCTGATCAAGCGTTCCGGCGGTGGCATGCACGCGGCCGATGAAACCACTGCCACCACCACCGATCAGGGCCATACGCAGCTTGCGATTGAGAGGTGCGTTGATAGCGGTCATGAAAAATGATCCCTTGAAAATAAAACCGGGTTGCTGAAGAAGCTTACGGAGAGGTGTCGATGTTCTCGCGGACCAGTTTCGAAAGTCCTGGTAAATCAACCTGCTGGCCTTCTTTCGGGAACGGGTAGGGTAGGAGTTGCCAGGTTTCGGTAAAGGAGGCGGATTGACCTGGCTGCAGGTTTTCCCGTGGCCCAATGGGTTCCAGTTCACACATCGGGAGGTCAGGGTACCAGATTGACATCGTCAGGCCAGCGACCTCGTTGTAGACACGATTGGGGTAGGTTGGAAACCGCTTGATAAACATGATGTTGTTCTTCATCAAGTAAGCAAACCAGCCCGCATAGCTGTCCATGCCAAGCTTGGGATACCGAGGTGCTGCCGTGATTTCCAGGAACTGATCACGGATACGAATATTCGGGTCTTCCGGACGAAAGTTGATCGCGGGTCCTGGGCCATACATGACATATCCATGAGGGAATCGGCTGGGACGTGTTAGCGGGATCACGCAGATTCCCTTGCCAAGGGCAAAGGTGCGACTCCAATGGCAATAGGCAACCGGATCACGAGAAACGTTCTTGATTGTTTGTCGACAGCTGAGGTTGGTCGAGGTTGGATCCAAGATGAAGTCGCGTGTCAACTGAACCCCCGTCGATTTATCCGCCTGGCTGGTTAGCCGCGCTGAACGTGGTCCTGTGATGGTAGCCTGCCAACGCCCCATCCAGAGTTGAGGATGCCTGGGAATGGTTTGTTCAGGGCCGATATCAAAACGACCTGCAGTCATCGAGGGACGTTTCTTTCCCGGTTCGTAAATACCGCCAGCACTCTTGGGATCCAGGTAGAGTACGTTTTTCCCTTGTAGCGAATATTCCAGGATACGCCCCCCGGCCGCCGGGCAGAGAATCACGCGAGTCTGTTCGTTCTCCAGTTGCACGCAATCGGGATAGCCATGGTAGGAAACCACTTCTGCTGCATAGGTGGCGGTCGCCAAAGGGCTTCCTGTAAGTGATATGAGTGCTAGCAGACCAGGGTAGGTAAGGATTCGAATGAGCGACATTTCCATGGTTCCTGCAAGTTTGAAAGGGGGTAGGTGAGCAGCTTGGGTGGTCTTGCTGATGCTGGCAATCCTACCTGATCGAAGCAGTGCTGTCAGGGCAGGGAAAACGTTTGAAATGCGTTCGCGGAGTCTAAAATTAGGGGACATTTGTGGAACTCGAACTGCTCGGAAAGCCGATACGTATAAATAAGATGTGAGTTTTCACGTCTCTAAGAAATCCCGTGATATGGGAAGTATGCGTTAGTTGACGACTTCACTTGGGCGAGTGGTTTTATGATGCGTTACAGGCAACTCCTGTTTTTACTTGGTGTTTTCATTTCCGGCGTGAGTAGCCTGGCTCCATGGGCAGAAGCAGCGTCCCCGGATGGTGATCCGTTGGTTGCCACTGCACAAGGAATGTTGCGAGGTAAGCGACTGGATTCCGGAATACTTCGCTTTGCGGGTATCCCATACGCCCGGCCACCACTGGGCGATTTACGGTTCAAGCCGCCGTTGCCCCCACAATCGTGGAAAGGGGTTCGTGAGGCACGTGATTTTGGTCCAGTGGGCATCCAGGTCTACGATAATTTTTCGGGTGATTACTTCCTGAACCAAAGTGAAGACTGTTTGTCGGTCAATGTCTGGACCCCGGGAGTCGACAACAAGCGGCGACCGGTCATCGTTTTCTTGCATGGTGGTGGTTTTCTCTTGGGAGGGGCTAATCATCCTACGATGCATGGTGCCCAGTTTGCCTTGCGTGGTGATGTTGTTTTCGTATCACTGCAGTATCGCTTGAGTGTCCTGGGTTGGTTGGACCTGGAAGGGCTGGGTGGTGCCGACTACAAGCATTCCAAGAATGCCGGTTTACTGGACCAGGTAATGGCCCTGCGATGGGTCCAAAAAAACATCGCTGCCTTCGGTGGAGATCCTGGTAACGTGACACTGATGGGTGAGTCAGCGGGCAGTATTAGTGCCACGTCCATGATGCTGATGCCTGAAGTGCGCAAGTTGTTTCATAAGGTGATTGCCGAGAGTGCAACGTTTGCAGCCAATCGCACTCCGGCGCGTGCTCACAAGGTTACCCGGGAGTTCCTGGACGAGACCGGGGCAGAGACGATCGATGATTTGCTGGCCTTGAATACGGACGAGATTCGCGAGGCGATTGACCGCTTGATCCGTCGGCTTAATTTGAAAGAACAGGTTTTCTTCGAGCCTGTACTGGATGGGGACCTGTTGCCGAGGGATCCCTGGAAATACGTGGCCGAGGGGCATACCAAGGGTATTAAACTGTTGACGGGAACGAACCAGTTTGAAACACAATTCTGGTTGCTGTACCACCGCAAGGAAATGCGATTGCGATCTCGACGAATCCTGGGCGGCTTGTTAGTCGAGGCATTGGGAGTTTCTCCCCATGACATTGCTGGCATGTTTGGTACGGTCCAGGCGGCTTACCCGAGTCGTACCAAGTCTGATATTTACATGGACATGCTGACATTCGAGTTGTTTCGTTATCCCCATATTGCCTTATCACAGGTGCATGGGCAGCACACGGATACCTGGATGTACATGTTCGCCTGGAAACCTCCCAGGTTACATGGCATTGGTGCCTTTCATGCGTTGGAACTGCCTTTTGTGTTTAATAACCTGGGCGGCTGGGATCATATCCTGGGAGATAACCCACCACGGCATCTGGCACATGATATGCAGGATGCCTGGATTTCCTTTGCTCGTCACGGAGATCCGAACCATGACAGCCTGGAGCATTGGCCGAAGTACGAGGGCGATAATCGCTGGACCATGATCTTCAAGGATCGTACCCGGTTGCAAGCCGATCCAGAAAAGCGGTTGCGGTCTTACTGGCAAGAACTCTGGAAAAGTCGGCGTCATGACCAGCAGTCGTCGGTGAAATAGGACAGGGGTGTGATGCGATCCGAATCGTCAAGTTCCCGGCCGGTTCGAATTAGTGTTCGCAAGAAGATCTTCTTTTCCTGTGTGCTGGCCGTCTGCCTGTTGGGGTTCCTGGAAATCAGCTGTCGCCTGACGGGGTTGGGTGCAGCACGGTCACCGCACCAGGATATTGCGAACTGGAACCTGCAGTGGAAATCAGATTTCTATGTTTTTGATGCGCGGCAGGCTGACCCCGCTCTTGGCGTTAACGCGGACGGTTTGCGAGATCAGCCGCACAGGGAGCATGCTGCGGCTGATACCCTGCGTGTTGTTTGCCTGGGCGATAGTGTTACCTATGGTTATGGTGTTGCCGCTGAGCAGAGTTATCCGCGATTGCTGGAGGGGGAATTGAACCAGGATGCGAAGGTCGAGGTTTTTAATGTTGCCTTACCTGGTTGGTCTACTCGTCAGGAACGGATCGCATACGAACGAATTGTTCGTCGTTACCGCCCTGATTACGTGATCCTTGGAGTGTGCCTGAATGATATTCCGGAGATGCACAATAATCTTGCGTCACCACCTCCACGTTTTATCGGGATGTTGTATCGGCATTCCAATCTCGTGCGTTGCCTGTTGCCTGGTCAGCAACATGAAATCCACCGGGTCGTGGAACTGTTGACTCATCCCGATGCACCTCGCGTGCAGGCGGCCTGGGAACTGGTGCTGGAGGAAATTAACCAACTGGCCGAGATGGTTGAGGCCGATGGTGCGCAGTTTGGTCTGCTGTTGTTTCCGTTCCGTCGCCAGGTATTACCGAACCCGCCACCTGCTGCGCCCCAGGAAAAGTTTCACCAGTATTGCCAGGCTGAAAAGATTCGTTTCTGGGATGGTCGTGAATCGCTACAGCATCTGGGACCCCAGGGCTTTATTGATTATGATCATCTCTCAGCGGATGGAGCCACTGCCGTGGCCCGACAGATCTCACAATCCCAGTGGATTGTACCGCGTCTTGCAGGGGATGAACCTCCTCGGGTAAATACGGAACAGACGGAATCTCCTTGAGGAGGAGCGCTGGAGGTTGGTCGATCCGTTGGCTGGTAGGTCAGGAGGATAAACTGGGATGAGCCGCTCGCTGACGACACGAAAGAAACTGTGCTTTGCGCTGCTGGTAACGGTGGTGAGCGTTGGAAGCATGGAAATCGGATCGCGGCTCTGGTTGTCCCTGTTGACCCCATCCTCGGCCGCGGGCGATGTTGGTACGGAGAACAACCGCCTCGTGCAGACCATGCGAGGTGACCTGGAAAACGAGCAGCAGGGCCAGCAGCTTTATGCAACGGATCCCCAGTTGTTCTGGAAATTGCAACCCCAGGTGCAACTCAGGGTTCGTAACAACGTCTACCAGATGACCGGTGAACCGGTTTACTGGAATATCGAGACGAACCAGGAAGGTTTTCGAGGTGCTTCCGTGCCGCCTGCTGGAACGCCTGCAGTTCCCCTCGTACTTTGCCTCGGTGATTCCTGCACCTTTGGTTTTCGCGTGGATCAGGAACAGACCTACCCCAGCCAGTTACAGTCCTATCTACGAG
>JAZADA010000081.1:0-4080 GCA_036124135.1 Planctomycetota bacterium
AGTAGCTTGCCAATCAACCAATTGAGTGCGATTGCCGCGACGGCAGCACCCACGCCAATTAGAATTTGTTTTGAGTCTAGCACGGTTCCCGCTCTCTTTCTCGAGGGCCAGGGTGTGACTCGGTCATTGCGGATATCAGCAATGACGAATCCAATTCTCATGGACAGCGATTTCACTGTTCATGATGTCCGTTATCCGTGCTGCACTTGTCAGGTACAGTTGGAAGCGCGGTAAACCGCTGCAGTCCAGGTTGCCAGCAGGGCAACAGTGAAGTGGTCGTTACGAATCGTGGATTCAGAGCTGATGACGATTAGCTGTTTCGTACTCGCTTGGTTGGGCGTCCCTGGCTACGCAACTTTCTGGTTAGATAGCCTGTGATTGAAAAAAAGCCCGGATCCCGTTCTTCACAAGGTCCCCAGGCATGGCCGCTGCGAGCAATTGGTTGCGTGGTTTGACTTCCATCACGTCGGATCATCACCGACTGGTAGGGTCGTCGAAAACAGTAAAATAACCTGCTTGGTATTTGCAGGAGAGTAAACAGCCAATTTGTCATGCAATTTCGCTCAAGAATGAATTCATGGGTATCGTGAATACCCGTTGGTAACTAGCCACTTCAATAGGTCGTGGACTGCCTGTCGGTTTCCACAACGGGAAAAACCCCAGGCACAATCTTTCAGTTTGATAAAGTAATTAATTTGGTTAAGGTAATTCAGGCGTTCCCTTGGACGGGAGGTCGAACTACTGATCCGTATGTTAGCAGAGACCTTGGGCCCTGCATATCATTGATCCGTGGCAATCGCTAAATTAAGGCAAAGAGAGTCGATTTCATTCCCGGCCAGGGATTTCCATAGCCATACCCAAGGGATTTTATGCCATGAGCCATTCGTTGGAAGCGATCCTGGCCCAGGCCTGGCCCACGAATCAATGGCAGGACGTGACGGTCCTGGTGGCTGTTTCCGGTGGGCCAGACAGCGTGGCCCTCTTGCGGGCCATGCATGCCTTGAAGCCTGGAGGAAAAGGGCAATTAGTGGTGGGCCACTTTAATCACCGTTGGCGACCGGAAGCCGATGCCGATGCCACCTTCGTCCGGGAGTTGGCCGACCAGTTGCAGTTGTCCTGCCTTGTCGGTAACGCCAAGGAAGGTCAATCACGCAGCGAAGAGACGGCCCGGGATCAACGGTATGATTTTCTTGTCGAGAGTGCTCGAAAAACCGGGGCGCGCTTCGTGGCTTTTGCGCACACGGCAGATGACCAGGTTGAAACGATTCTGCATCGCATCATGCGAGGGACAGGCATCGCTGGGTTGGCTGGCATGCCGCGTGTCCGACAACTGGATCAAGGCGTGGCCTTGCTGCGTCCCCTGCTCTGCTGTCACCGCAGAGACGTAAATGATTACCTGGAATCGCTGGGCCAGTCTTTTTGCAGCGATCATACGAACCAGGACTTGCAGTACACCCGCAACCGGATTCGGGAGCAACTGTTGCCCCAGCTCAAGGAGCAATTCAACGAGGGGGTTGCCGATGCGCTGCTGCGGTTAGGGGATCGCGCTGCCGAGGTCCAGCAGGTGCTTGAACTGTTGACCGGTGGCCTGATGGAGCAGAGTGTTGAGTTCCAGCAGGACGACCAGCAACAACAGGTGCGGATTGACTGCCAGGCATTGGCTGCTGATCACCAGCTATTGCTGCGAGAACTGTTCGTGGCTATTTGGAAACGACAGGCCTGGCCACGCCAGTCGATGGGAAGCGAGCAGTGGCAACGGTTGGCGGATATGCTGCGAGACAAGGCAGGGAGTGGGGTAGAGTCCCTGCCTGGATCGGTTCGCGCAAAAAAAGAGGGCGAGTTGCTCTGGCTGACCCGCCCTCTCGAAAACCGTTAATAACTGATGCTATTCGGCTGCCGACTCATCCCCATCTCCGGTCGCAGCTGCATCCGTGTTATCACCTTCACCGCTGGTTGCCGGTTCGGAAGAGGCATCCCCTGCCCCGCTGTCCAGAGATTCCAGGTGTTCGGCCACGTAGCCACCGGTTGACTGGAAGTAGAGGAACAGGACCAGGTAGCCGACGAACATGCTGAGCGGTACCGCTGCGGTCCACTTGAGGGCCATTTTGCCCCCGTAGATGTTTGCCGCTTCAATGAACGTAGCGTCTTCCGTGCCAGTTGACTTGGCCTCGGTGGTCCACCAGTCATTAAGTTTCTTGGTCTCATCGTCCAAACGCTCTTGCTCGGTCTTCAGCTTGACGTCCGAGGTAAGAGTGGTTGCAGGAGCCGGCTTTCCATCCTTGTCTCGTTCGGTGACGACACCAACCTTGGCCCCATCGAGTCCGGTGATGGCTGGCAGGAACAGGAAGCTGTTTTCTTTCCCTGCCTTGTAGAGTTCGTAGGTACTGGCCGACTTCTCCTGGAGATCCTTGGAGGCGTAGTAGTCCTGCTTATAGCCGATCCCCGGTCCACCCAGGAGGCCAGCAGAAAGCATGCCAATGCCACCGATCATACCCATGGTCACGGCACCACCACGTGGGAAACGTTCGCCCACCACTCCCAGCATCGTAGGCCAGAGAAACGTTTTTCCAAGCCCGTAGATGGTGGCTGCCATCAGGATCAGGAGTCCCGTGCTAACACTGCCCAGGAGATAAAGTCCTGTGGCTCCCAGAGCCGCACTGACCATTAATAACCCGATAGGATTGATTCGTTCCACGATCGGTCCGGCAAAGAAACGCAGGACAAACATCAGCGCCGAGGTATAGACGAACAGCAGGATCGCCTTTCCTGAGATGACGTTTTCCATGATGTTCGTAATCCAGGCATCGGTCCCCAGTTCGACATAACCAACCAGGGCGTGTAGGACAAACAGTAGTAGTAAAATGGGAGAGGCCAGTTCACGTAGCATGTCACCAAGACTGACACCTGCAGAGCTGGCTTCCGATTGCGGGAATTCTTCTTTAAGGGTTAGCCATCCGTAGATCACCGTAGGTATCAGGAACAGGATGATGGGAATCTCCCAGGGCAAATGGGTGATTAACGCTCCGTTGCCAGCAAACAGGAAAGCGAAGACCCCGCCCAGGATCAAACCGCCCGGCCATCCTGCATGCAAGATGTTCAGATAGTGAGTTTTTTGCTTGGGATAAATCGTGGCGATTAACGGGTTGATCACGGCTTCACAGAGTCCGTTGGCAAGTGCAAAGAGGAACATGCCCCACCAGAGACATGTGAACGTAGCCTCACGTCCCATGCTGTTGAAAATCGGTGTGGCAGCCAGCGTAACAACACCGGAAAGGACGTGCAGCAGAAACGCCACCATCAGGATTGGTTTGTAGCCGATCCTGTCCAGGATAAAACTGCAGGCAATGATCGTGATGCCGAAACCGACCAAGCCACCACCGGTGATACTACCGAGTTCCTGCTTGGTAAAGCCAAACTGTGCAGACCAGTCTCCCAGGATGGCAGCTCGTATGGAAAAACCGATGCCAGCGGCAATGAGCGTGAGGAAGCTGGCGATCATCAGTTTGTTGCGATTTGGATTCATGATTATTTTGGCCAATGCGTAGGAAAATGAAGTAAGGGATATGCGACCCGGATCGGGCAGTTGTTCGGTCAGGATACGAAAAAAACAAATCTGGGCCTATACCGCTCTGCTAGCATTTCTGTCAGCGGCCTGCATTGCGAATCGTGGCAACTTCATAAAGCACTGTACTTCTATAGGTTACGCTGATTTAACAGGTTTCTGCAGGATAAGATTTTAGGCCGAGGAATTGTAAAGAACCGATCTCGCTGAGCCAAACATGGAGTTTTGTAATCGACCGACAAGCGATGGCCGCCGTCGATATTTTGGACAACCGGATTGGTAGAGGGTTGGTCGGTGATTTCTTTCAGGATGGTCTTGGTTGTTATCGCCAGAAAAACCAAGCTGCTAGCGGTTGCTCGGTAGCAGAATCTGGCTTGACCCTAAGTGCCGAACTGGCCTAATCTTTGCTGGCTCCCGACAGGGTTCCCGGTCCGTCCCCATGACATTTTCATGGGGACACGTTCAGGCTGCGCAGCCACGGTTGGTTTGTTTGCCTGGGTGATCTTGTCAACACAGGG
>JAZADA010000082.1:0-13577 GCA_036124135.1 Planctomycetota bacterium
GTTTCAATCAGCCGATTGTTCATCCAGCAGGGCATGGTTTCCGGACGGGTCGGCCAGGAACCCTGGTAGGGCGCAGGAATCTCGATACCTGAATACAGGTCCAGGTACCAGCGCGGCGGCACCAGCGGGGGATGCGGATGGGTGTAGGAAAGGTACCAGAAACCTGGACGGGTGGGATCGCGCCGCTGGATCAGTCGACACATCTCCCGGGTGGTCCAGTTGGTCGGATGATGCTGCTCATCCAAATGCCAGGGCCGAGCCACGTAATCATTATTACTCATCCCGTGCAGGAACTGCTGGCCGGTCAGCCCCACGTCACCGAGGTAAATCTCGTAATCATCCGTGGGACCCAGCTGGGGTCGTCCCTCTTCACACAACTGCACGTCATCAAATCCGGCACGCGAACGCGGCGGATAGACATGGAGCTTACCTGCAGCAAAGGCCTGGTAACCCTGGCCGGTAAACGCATCCGCCAGGGTCGGTACGTCGGGCATACCCAGTTCAACCTGGAACGTACGATCCCCATGCGTGCGTGGCGTCGTACCGGTCAGCAAGGTACGTCGAGCCGGGATACAGACAGGGCATTCCGTGTACGCATTGGTAAACCGTCGCCCGTTGCGAGCCAGGTGATCAAGCGTCGGAGTCTGCACGGCTGGATGCCCGGCAACTCCCAGCAAGGATGCTGGCCAATGGTCAGCTGTCACTAGCAATACATTTGGTTGTTCGGCCATTACGTTCACCTATTCTGCCGCCCCGGGCGACTTATTTTCCTGCAGGTGGCTTGTTGTAAACATCCTGGATCGCTCGGTCCAGTACGTCGCAGGCCTTGTCTCGTAAACGCGTACCCTGCGTGATCTCATGATCCAGCACCAGGTACTGACGCTGTTCGATGGTGTAGGTAGGCCAGGTGGGTAAACCGGCTGCATTCGGATTTCCCGTGCGGGCAAACTGGGCCCAGCATCGATTCATGGTCTGCGCTAATTGCCGATCCTGGGCACTGGCCGTCTTCTCGTTAAGCGTATCAAACACGTACGCCAGTTCCACAGCATGAGGTGCTCCCAGCTTTGGATAGGACTTGCTGGGTCGCGCAAACATGTACTGGTAGGCAGCTGACTTGACATGACGCATCCCCTGCAACATGCGCCGTGAAGGTTGCAGGAACCAGGAATCCGTACAGAAAAGGCAACCTGCACCCGTCAGTTCCTGGGCTGAATCACCTGGGTAAAGGCGGGCCACGTCCCCCCCGGCATGACCGTAGAAGCGATTCAACTTCTCCTCGAATTCCGTTCGCGATTTGGAGCCCACGTACCGGATAAAGTAGTTTCCCTCATCGCGTGTCGTACCAATCATCATGGGAACATCCGCCTGCTTGCCCTGGGCAAACAGCTCCACCGGTCGACCAGGCAGCAACCAGCCATCAACCGTCACCCGCGCGTCATAGGATCCGGCATCGACCAGTTCCTGGGCAGACATCTTGCGCAGCTGGGCCAGTGCCGCAGTTCCCTCCCCTGCCACGAACTTGTTCGCCCAACGGCTACCCAGTTCCTCGGCGCCAGGAAAGGATCCGGTAGACCGTTTCAATGCCACCGTATTCGGTTCCGCCAGGCTGGAAGTGAATCCAAACATCCAGGGACTTTGCAGGATCGCTCGATGAAACAATCCGCGTGCTCGTGGGGAAACGGACAGGACAGCCACGCTGGTCCCCCCCGCAGACTCACCGAAAATCGTGACGTTATCCGGGTCTCCGCCAAAGGCTGCAATATTCTGTCGAACCCATTCCAGGGATGCAATCTGATCCAGGAACCCATAGTTGCCGGAAACTCCCTGGTCCGACTCCGCCGATAACGCCGGGTGCGCCAGGTAGCCCAGTGGTCCGAGTCGATAATTGATACTGACCAGGACAACTCCCTGCCGTGCAAAGGCACTGCCGTCGTACTTACCAATATGCCCCCATCCCGTGTTGAGACCACCGCCATGAATCCAGACCATGACCGGTAATCGAGCTTCCTTGCCGGCCGCGGTCGTCCAGACATTCAGGTACAGGCAATCCTCACTTTTTTGCGAGGTACCGGTACGTCGCTGCCATGGGATGGCACTGAACTGGTTACAGGCTCGCACCCCTTCCCAGGTCTCTGGCATTCGAGGAGGCCGCCATCTCAGTTCGCCCACCGGCGGAGCCGCATAGGGAATTCCGCGAAACACGCTGAGACCGGAGCCTGGGTCCAGTACCAGGCCTGTCAATTTTCCAGACTGGACCTGCAGAACCGGGGTGATTGGCTCTGCACACTGGGTTGGCAGAGGAAAAAACAGGAGCAAGCATACCATTGCGTAAACCCAGCACCACCGACGGAACTGATATTGCTTGTTCATTGCTTCCACTTAACCGCTACACTTAAAACCAGGAAATATGGCGCTGACCGCAGGGGAACGATCAACCATTTCATAGTATCAAGGCTTCCGGCCCGGGGATCAATCACGGGTCGATTCACAAAGCAGTCTTTCCACGGTCTTTCCTGGTTCAAGAAAAATCCTCCTGGAGAGGCTTTCCCTACTTCTTGCCACCACGCGCTGCCGCCAGAATAGTACTAACATTACCTTTACATTTGGTGCAAACATTCCATGGACACCGATTCTCTTCGACACCGGTTAACAGACTCCGAGCGGCAGTTTTTCAACAGGCATGGCTACCTGGTAATTCCTGATGCCCTCGACGCCGCCACGACCGCGCGGTTGATCGAGGTCGTGGATGCCGTGGATACGCGCGAGCGCACACCCGAGCATGGCAACCGACTGTTATCGGTGACGGATGTCGTTGCGGAGGACGACTCCCTGGTCAGCCTGGTCGATCACCCTGTCACGCTGCCTAAGATCTGGGACATCCTGGGTTGGAACATCTACCTTTACCATTCCCACCTGGATGTTACCCCCAGCGATAATGCCAACGACCAGGCATGGAGTGTCGCCTGGCACCAGGACAGCATGCGAGTCAACGATGAAATTGAATCGGACCCGCGCCCGCGCCTGTCGGTCAAGATCGGCTACTACCTTACCGACGTCAGCCAGGCCGATCGCGGCAACACGCTGGTCGTTCCCGGATCGCACCTGCAAAACCAGTTGCCCTGCCCGGCCGACGGTCAATCCAACCCGGAGGGTGCGGAACCTCTTTGTGTCAACGCCGGCTCCGCGATCATCCTGGATCGACGTGTCTGGCATACGCGCAGCCCCAACACCTCGGGACTTACACGCAAGGTTATCTGGTATGGCTACAGTTACCGCTGGCTGCGCGCCAAGGATGAAATGACTGTCCAACATCTCTACCCAGGGCTGACTCCGATCCAGCGGCAGCTGCTTGGTGACGGGTTATCAGCCAACGGTGTTTACGACCCCCAGGAAGAAGACGTCCCGTTACGAGCATGGCTCCAAGAAAACGATCCGGACGCTGCCGGGGATTCCCCTCATGGGGACTCGCAATCACGTCCTCCAGCGGGTGCACGCGGGAAAAACATCGGTCGAAATTAGCGAAGGTAACCAGGCAACCAACCTCGTGAACCTTGCGGTGGTATCCGGTCAGCCGCTTCTTTGCCATCCGCCAGGCTAAAGGAAATGGCCAATGGAAACTTCCCCTTGGGAGCATTTCGAGTGTACGGACCTTCTCCCTGGAATTCGCCTCGTGCCACCATGTCCAGTCGCACAATGCGACCCGCCTTCTTCTCGATAATCCCAAAGAGATCCGCTTGATAACTGCGGTCGCCACTCGCTGTTCGTAGCGTGGCCTGCCCCAGGATCCGGTGACCCTCGATTTTCATCTTCAACTCGCGAATTTCTTTTGCTTTCCACATCGGCGGCTCACCACGCGTATTATCGACCAGGTGAAAACGGGCGATGCGTTGCTGGAGACTGGACGCGACCACGCCGCGAAGCAACGCCTGGTGTTCAGCGGCGCTGATCCAGAGATTATCACGCGACAGGGCATTTTGAAAAACAGCTTGCCAACGATCCGTCGTCGGCTCATAGCCACCAAGTATCTTGGCTCGCACACGCACCACCAGGCCTCCAGCCGGTGCTGTGACGTTATAACGAGCGTCAACTTTTCCTCGCTTGATCGCAATCGCACGAGAATTAGCCGCTGTATCTTCTTCAAACCTGGCAAGTGTTTCCCTTAGCAACCGCTGCACCTTGGCCGGGTCACGATTATTGTTAAACAATAGCAGCCTGCCACCTGCCGTGGCCACGTACAGACCCTGGGTCGTTGACTGAAAATTATTGCGCGGACCCTGCCCGGCAATCTTCCGATAAAATTCACCTTCCGCATCCTGCTGACGACGTTGGCAAGCCTGGTCAATCGCAACCGGCACGAAACGGGTCTGGAGCATCTTCACGATCTCGGCATTGGCAAATGTCGACGCACGGTCGAGCACACCATTGTTTCACGTACACCCGAGCGGATGTCCATCCATCGCCCAGATGAAAATCGGTTTTTTCTCCTCGATCGCAATACGCTGGGCATCAATCAATGTGATCTTCCAGGGAATCGTCCGCCATGGCTCGTTCCTGGGTGGTTGCAACTGGCTATGCAATACAAGAAAGTCCGCCTCGCTCAACTCGGCTGCGGTGAGTACCGGGCTAGATAACATCACCACGGCCAGTACGCAGCGCAAATACCGGTATCCTTGCTCTCGTCGCCTCATCGCCGATCCCCCTGCAGATAAATCATTTGTCTTCGAAATAGTTGCCCTCATCTTATCGTATGGCGATCGATAAAAACAAACACTTTTTAACACGACAGGCCCCATTCATAACCCGTCCTTAACTATGGCTACTCTGCTGTTCGACGTCGTCAGGTCTGTTAAGATAGGGCCATGTTCAGGCATCCTGGAAAATTGCCTGGCGCCCATGAAACCCACAGTTAGAGGAATGATGATTCATGATGCGATCCATCCAACTTACCATCGCCAGCCTGGCCTTCACCCTGTCCCTGCTGACGGTCTCTTCAGCGACCCAGGCGGCAGATAACCTCGTGAAGATCAGCAAGGGAAATCGTATCGCCTACATCGGCAACGCGATGGCCGACCGCATGCAGCATCATGCCTGGCTGGAAACCTACATCCATGCCATGCACCCAGAGCATCAACTCGTTTTCCGAAACCTCGGATTTACGGGAGACGAGGTTAAGACACGCCCACGTTCAGCCAGTTTCGGCAGTCCGGACCAATGGCTAACCAAGGTCCAGGCAGACATCGTATTTGGTTTCTTCGGCTACAACGAAGCCTTGCGCGGTGAAGCGGGCCTGCCAGGATTCACCAAGGACCTGGGAGACATGATCGATGGCATGAAAGCCCAAAAGTACAACGGCAAGGCCGCTCCGCAACTGGTCCTTTTCTCTCCCATCGCCCATGAGAACCTTCACAGTCCCCACCTTCCGGATGGCACGGCCAACAACAAGAACCTGGAACTGTACACCGCCGCCATGGCGAAGGTATGCCAGCAAAAGGGAGTTCCCTTCGTGGACCTGTTCCACTCCAGCCAGCAGCTCTACCAGGATGCCAAGCCGGCCTTGACCATGAATGGCATTCACCTGCTCGAGCATGGCAACCAGGCCGTGGCCCAGAGCGCCATCAGCGCCCTGTTTCCCTCGGCCGACAGAGTTTCCCAGGATGACAGGGAACTCGAACGCATCCGCCAGATCATCCTGGACAAGAACCTTTTCTGGTTCAACCGTTACCGAGTCGTCGATGGTTACAACGTTTTTGGTGGGCGTTCCAAGCTCAGCTGGTTTGGACAATCCAACTATGATGTCATGCAGCGTGAAATGGAAATCTTTGATGTCATGACCGCCAATCGTGACACCCGTGTCTGGGCAGCGGCCCAGGGTGGTGACCTGACGGTTACCGACGACAATCTCCCCTCGCTGCTCAAGGTGAAAACCAACCGACCGGGTAAGTTAGCTGATGGCAGCTATTCCTACTTCGGTGGCAAGGAAGCGATCGACAAGATGAAGGTGGCCGAGGGAATGCAGGTCAACCTGTTTGCCTCCGAGGAAATGTTTCCCGAGTTGATCAACCCGGTCCAGATGGCCGTTGATACGGACGGACGCCTGTTTGCCTCCGTCTGGCCCTCCTACCCTCACTGGAATCCCACCGAGCCACGAACCGATCGCATTCTCTGCCTGCCGGATGAAAACCGGGATGGCGTCGCTGACAAGTGTGTTATTTTCGCTGACAAACTCAATAGTATTACCGGCTTCGAATTCTGGGGCGGTGGCGTACTGGTGGCAGCCCCTCCTGAAATCTGGTTCCTCAAGGATACCGATGGAGATGACAAGGCGGACGTGAAAATCCGTATGCTCCAGGGTCTTTCCAGTGCCGATACGCATCACTCAGCCAATGCCTTCGTGATTGGACCCGACGGTGGACTTTACTGGTCTCGTGGCATCTTCAACGTGGCTAACATGGAAACACCCACCAAGACCTATCGCTCGACCAAGTCCGGTGTTCACCGGTTCGACCCACGCACCTTTGAAATGAGCTTTCATTTCCCGATCGGACCCAACCCGCACGGCGATGTCTTTGATCAATGGGGCTTCCAGTTCGCCAACGACGGCACCAGCGGCACCGGGTCCTACGTCAATATTGGCAAGGGAATCGGCAATCGCCAATGGTTTAAGAAACGCGTGCGGCCCGTGGCCGCTACCGGGATTCTCTCCAGCACCCAGTTCCCGGAAGAAAACAACGGCAACTTCCTGATCTGTAACTGCATCGGATTCCTGGGAGTTCTGCAGCACGAGGTCAAGTTCAACGGTGCCGAAATCACGGCCGAGGAAGTCGAACCCATCCTGGTTTCTTCCGATCCTAATTTCCGCCCTACCGACATCGAGGTCGGCGGCGATGGCGCCCTGTACGTTTCGGACTGGGCCAATGCACTCATCGGCCACATGCAACACAACATGCGCGATCCTAACCGAGACCACGCGCATGGCCGTATCTACCGGGTCACCTACAAGGGCCGCCCCCTGGTCAAGCCAATGAAGATGAAAGGGAAACCCGTAACCAGCGTGTTGCCCGCTTTCCTCAGCAAGGTTAACAGTGTTCGCTACCGGGCACGACTCGAACTGAGTGGACGGGACACCAAGACCACCATGCCACAGGTCGCCCAGTGGGCAAGCCAGTTGGATCCCGAGGATGCCATCCAGGCCCAGGCACTGCTGGAATGCCTCTGGGTGTTTGAAGAACACCGGGTACCCAACATGCAGCTCTTGCAAAGAATCTACCGCAATGTTGCCGAGCCGCGTGTGCGAGCCGCAACCATTCGTACCCTCGGACACTGGGGTGGTAAGGTCAACGACTGGGAAGCCACCCTGCTGGCGGCCGCACGTGACGATGAAGCACTGGTACGAGCGGAAGCCGCCAAGGCAGCTGTTGCGTTCAAGGGTTTGACCGCGGCCGAGGTCATCTTCGAGGTCGCCACGCGTCCTGTCGATGCCGAGCTGACTACGGTACTCAACTATGCACGCAGCCAGATCAACGTGGACCAGGTGGTCCAGGATGCCGTGAAGTCGGGTGCCAAGCTATCGCTCGCCGCCCAGGCCTACGTGCTTCGTAATGCCAGCGTCGCGGACCTGCTGAAGCTGGACAAAACCGAGGCAGTTTACCGGGCCATCCTGAGTCGTAAGCAGGCCAATTCCAGCCAACTCCAGGATGCCCTGGCAGGGCTGGCCAAGATCCTGAAGACCAACGATCTGAACCTGTTACTCACGTTAATCATCGAGCTGGACTCCCAGAAAGACCAGGGGAACCTGGCAGGATTTGCTCGACTGCTGGTCCAGCAACCCGCTGAACGGTTGCAGGGGATCCAGGGTCAGCTGGAAAACCTGGCCACGAAAGCCAAGGACGCTCAACTGAAGCAAATCGGCTATGCCGCCTGGATCGCGGCCACGGGTTCTGGCGACGACGCTTACCTGGCCGCCACCACCAGCAAGGAAAACCTGCGTGACTTCCTGGCTGCGGTTCCCCAGATTCGTGATGGGAAACTACGTGGAACGCTCTACTCCAAGGTCCGTCCACTGATCTTCGACCTGCCCACCAACATGAAAGCCGAGGGAGGCGGATCCAGCCTGCAGCAACGTGGCATCCGGGTTGATTACTTCTACCCCAATCCCGCCAATGCAGCTCGCGAAACCATGGCCAAGGTAAAACCGACGTCCAGTGGCATCGTACCGGAAATCGTGATGAACGTTCCCCAGCGCAAGCAGGCGGATCGATTCGCCCTGCGGTTCACAGGATCCCTGCTGGTACCTCGTTCCGGCAAGTACACCTTCTTCACCAACTCCGATGATGGTTCACGACTCTACATCGACAAGAAACTGGTCGTCAACAATGATGGCAATCACGGTCCCCAGGAACGAAGTGGATCCCTTAATCTCACGGCCGGATCCCATACGATCATGGTCACCTACTTTGATAGCGGTGGCGGTGATGGACTTGCGGTGAACTGGAGCGGACCGGGACTGAAGAAACAAAAAATTGCCGCTAATCGACTTTCCATCAGTGGTGGGGAAACCCTGCATGACGTTGCCATTGCAACCCTGGGGACCATCCCCGGACACGAGGCGGACAAGTTCACGGACCTGGCCTCGCTGGTCAAGGCAGGCAAGAGCCGTGTGGCAGCCATTCGAGTCCTGAAAAGTATTCCCGCGCAACACTGGCCCAAGAAAGAAATTCGCCCCCTGGCGGACAATCTCATCGGGTTTCTCAGTGGAATGCCCGCCAGCTATCGCACCAGTGACGCAGCGATGAATGCGATTGCCCTGGCCAATTCCCTGGCAGGCAGGTTACCTGCCGACCAGGCCAAGACCATCCAGGATCGACTGAAGAACCTGGATGTACGCGTGATTGCCGTCGGTACGGTGCCACACCGTATGATTTACGACAAGGAACGCCTGGCCATCCAGGCTGGGAAGCCGGTCGAGTTCCGTGTTTCCAATACGGACAACATGCCGCATAACTTTGCCATTACCCTTCCCGGTGCCCTGGAAGAAATTGGCCTGTTAGCAGAAGCAACCGCCCGCGATCCGGATGCCATGGACCGACAGTACGTCCCCCGCTCCGACAAGATCCTGCTGGCCAGCCGGTTACTGCAACCGGGTGAAAACCAGGCACTCAGCTTCGAGGCTCCCAAGACCCCCGGTATTTACCCCTATGTCTGCACCTACCCGGGACATTGGCGCCGCATGTACGGAGCACTCTACGTGGTCGCCGACCTGGCCGCCTACCAGGCCAATCCGACGGCCTACCTGGCCGCTCATCCGCTGCCCTTGAAAGATGAACTGTTGAAGTTCAACACCCGCGGACAGGATTGGAAATTCTCTGAACTGGTTGCAGCGGTCAAACCGCTGCCCATGGGACGCTCTTACGAGGTGGGCAAGGAACTGTTCAAGGTCGCCAGTTGCGTGGCCTGCCATCGTATCAATAACGAGGGACAACAGTACGGACCTGACCTGACCAAGCTGGATGCCAAGAAACACAATCCAGAGCACTTGCTGCGGTCCCTGCTGGAGCCGGACAAGGAGATCGATGACAAGTTCCAGACCACTGTCTTCCTGCTTGATTCCGGGAAAACGATCACGGGATTGATCGTGGAAGAAACGGCCACCACCGTGAAGGTCATTATCAATCCGCTCGCCAAGGCAGCACCCACGGTGTTGAAAAAATCGGAGATCGATGCTCGTAAAAAATCGCCCGTATCGACCATGCCCAAGGGCCTGGCGAACAAGCTTAGCCGGGAAGAAATTCTCGATCTGCTGGCCTACGTGTATGCCCGCGGTGACATGAAACACAAGCTGTTTGAAGGTGGACACAAGCACAAGCATTAAAGGAACCTGAGCGTGAAACGGCGCACCTTCCTGACCACGAGCCTGGCCGCCAGTGCCTGGGCCAGCTGCAACCTGGTCCACGCCGAGGAGGGTGATTTCAACCCCACTGCCCTGGAAGCGCTGCGGGCTGGTATGCCTGACCCGGCAGCCATCGAGGCACGCGACGGCAGCGGATACTACGTCTACGCCACCGGTCATGGCGTGGTCATCTGGCACAGCAAGGACCTACGTAACTGGAAACGGATCGGACGGGTTTTCGACCGCCATGTACCAGCCTGGTCCGAGCAAGCGATCCCTGGATGTGACGGGATCTGGGCTCCTGACATCCAGTACATGGATGGACGCTATTACCTCTATTACAGCGTCTCCACGTTCGGCAGCCAACGCTCGGTCATCGGACTGGCCGTCAACCAAACGCTGGATCCCGCCAATCCCAGTTATCGCTGGGAAGACCGTGGGCTGGTGCTGGAATCACTACCGGAACGAAGTGACTACAACGCCATCGATCCTGCCATGTTCGCAGATGACGATGGCAAGGCCTACCTCTACTGGGGTTCCTACTGGACCGGCATCAAGGGAGTCGAGATCAATCGACGCACCGGCAAGCCACCTTCCTCACAGCCCCCGAACACGGCACTGGCCAGGCGCTCACCACGTGGTGATACCCCGGACATCGAGGCACCTTTCGTCATCAAGCGCAAGGGCTATTACTACCTGATGGCTTCCTGGGATTTTTGCTGCGCCGGCACGGACAGCTCCTACAAGGTCGTCATTGGTCGCAGCAAGAAACCCCTGGGACCGTTCACCGACCAGGATCAACGCCCCATGCTCGATGGCGGTGGCACCGTGATGCTGGCCAGCGACGTCCGCTGGCGAGGCCCCGGTCACAACAGCTTCCTGCAAACCAGGCAGGGGGACTTCGTGGTTCACCATACCTACGACGCCAACCAGGTACGCAAGGGCAGGATCCTGCAGGTGCGTCCGGTCACCTGGAATGCAGACGGGTGGCCCCAGGTAGGCAACCCACTCAGCGATGCAGAAGCAGCTGCCCGCAATCAAAAATCACTGCCGCCACTGGTGGGACGCTGGAAACACGTGGTCAACGACCGCGACCAGTACGACATATATTTCGAGGTCTCGGGGCAGATCTCGGGAACCGCCGGCAAGTCTTTCTGGAAACGCAAGGAGCAGCAGCTACAACTCAGGTGGCTGGATCCCAAGGCACCGGATGGCGCCTGGGTCGACAACGTGCAATTAGATGCCAAGGGCACTTCTTACTACGGCAAGAATCAAAACGGCACCGTCATCCGCGGCACCAAGCTCCGCGATTAAGCCAACGGGTCGCTGCTCCTGCTACGAAACCAGACGCCTGCTGCTACCAGCAAAATCACCCACTCCACGACTGCCAGGATCAAGGTGGTTCCACCCAGGTCACGGTACAGGACCAGGCTGATCGTACGGAAGAAGACAATCGCACCATGAATCCAGATACAGGAAACGATCGCCACGAGCACGGTTTCCGGCTTCCAGAAAACGGACCAGAGAAAAAAACCGCCCAGGCCCAGTTGCAGTCCACCGTAAACAACGAGGTACTCTGACTGGCCCGATCCCGCTTGAAGTTCAAAACCCACGGACGCGGCAGTGGTCGCTGGCATGGCAATGCACCAGGCAGCCAGCAGCAGGTAAGCGAATCCGACGCATGCCAGGTAACTCTTTGCCATCATGTCGTTGTTTTAACCTGGAAAATGTGTCCTGACTGCAGCAAGGCCAACACGACCTCTTCAAAAATATTCGTGGCCGCCTCGATATCATGATTTCCATGCGCTGCGGACAGCACACCACCGGTAGAACTCATCAGGTCCACTCCGCGTTGACGCAGGTGCCGCTGGTAATGACCCACCAGGTCAGCTGGCATACCTTTGAGTCGCAGGGGATCGGACGTGACTAGTTCCGTTCGCTCCCGTGTTGCCTCGATTCGTTGCGGATCCGTTTCAAAATAAACATGGAAGGTCGATGCCTCTCCGTAGACATAGGCCGCCAGGCGATGGCGTTCCAGCACATCCTCCCAGGCCATTCGTAACTTCTCTGCCATCAGATCCGCGTGGGCAATGGCCGTCCCATCCGCCAGGTTCTGCAGGGCCACGATCCCCGCTGCTGCGGAGAGCGGAGAGGCATTGAAGGTACCGTAATGTGTGACACGTCCAAAGCGATTATGATGAGCGTCCTCGGTCACATCAAACAACTGCATGATGTCAGCACGTCCCACGACCGCGCCACCTGGCATGCCACCAGCCACGATTTTTGCCAGTGTCGTCAGGTCGGGAGTGACATTAATCTTTTGCTGGATGCCGCCAGGACTGTAACGAAAACCACTGATCACTTCATCAAAAATAAGCAGCACGGAAAACCGGTCTGCCAGTTCCCGCAGGCCTCGCAGGAAATCCGCTGCCAGGGGAACGCGACCCCAGGAGGCACCGGTCGGCTCCACGATCATACCGGCAATGTCCGGGTCCGTTTCCAGGGCCTGCTCCACCAGGGCCAGGTCTCCATCGGGCAATCGCACCATGCCTGCCTGCGTCTGCTCCGGTGTCCCCAGTGAGCCGGGCTGGTCAAACGGTGGCTGGAAACCGTGTACCACGTCATCATGCCAGCCATGAAAGTGTCCATCAAAACGAAGGATCTTGGTGCGATCCTGGAAAGCCCGGGCCAATCGCATGGCCAGCAGCGTGGCCTCGGTGCCCGAATTCACGAAACGAACGCGTTCAGCCGACGGCACCAGTTGCTGAACCAGTTCCGCCCATTGCAAGTGACGCGGGTGGTCATTGCCAAAATGAGTTCCTTCCGTGGCAGCATCCTGGATCGCCTCCACGATATCGGGGTACGCATGCCCGAGCATGAGTGCCCCATTACCCATGAGGAAATCGATATACTCGTTTCCGTCGGCGTCCCACTTGCGACCGCCGAATCCCCGCACCGCATAGACCGGGACAGGTTGGGCATGCCTGAGATCATGTCCGGTTCCACCGGCCAGCACGCGGCGCGCGCGTTCACAGAGCGAGGACGATTCTTCCAGCGGCAATCCAGGGACTGCCTCGCCACCAGGGGTGGAGGTCATCGACATGCTCCTGCGAGAGGGAAAGGCGTCCTGGCAATCTTCGTCAGGACTTAAGTCCGAATACACGATCCATGTTGTCGGAAACTTCCTTCAATCGCTTGGCATCGCCGCCACCTACTTCCGCAGCACACCAGCCAAAATAATTGATTTCCCGCAATGCCTTGGAAACATCTTTCCAATCGAGATCACCTTCGCCAATCTTGGTGAACTTGTTTTGAGCGCGAGAAAATCCCTTGGCATCCAGCTTGATGATGCGCTTGCCAAGATGACGGATCCAATCGCCCATGCTGCCATACTTCCAGTGATTGCCAATATCAAACTGCATTCCCACCCAGGGTGACTGGAACTCGTCGACGTAGCGAGAGTACTTTTCCGCCGTCTGGTCTGCCTTGCCACCGTGGTCATAGCAGAATTGATTCCAGACGTTTTCGATCACGATCGCCACTCCCAGCTCAGCGGCCAGTGGTACCGCCTTGGCAATATTTTCCACGCTGCGATCCCAGATCTCTTTCTCATCACCATCACGACCGTGCCCCACCACCAGCAGGACCGTGTGTCCACCAACAGCACGGGTATCACGCAGGGCGGTCTTGA
>JAZADA010000083.1:0-6026 GCA_036124135.1 Planctomycetota bacterium
CATGCCTGCATCGACGTTGACCGACAGCCTGTCGCCAATCAGTTTGAAGGGCTTGGTAATGACAATGCCTGGTTGGTTTCCTGCCCGGAGTCCGACAAAGCCGTCCAGTCGCAGCGTGGCCAGCCCAATAGCGTGATCACGCTGAAAGATCACTTCCGGGGTGCCATGACGTTCGTTGGCACCGCCATAGTAGATCCAGTGCTTGTTCTGGTGCGTGATGATGCTGGAGGCGGGCAGGATCAGGTCCTTGTCAAATGCCCCCGCGGGACCACGTGGTACGAGAGGTTGACCTGCATAGACCCACTGCAAGTCCCAGGAATGGCCATCCCGACTGGTGGCGATGTAATAGTTCATCACGTCCCGTTGGTGACGTGTCACGTGGTCCGTCTTCGTCCCTTCGCTGACATCTCCCGGGTAATCGTAGACCGAGAGAATTAAGAAATAGACCGATTCATAGATCCAGTAAGTCTTGGCGTAGACCTGGCGGCGTTTATGCTCATCTTTTCCCTCTCGATCGAAAATCCACTCGCGAGTCATTTTCCAGTTCTTGGGATTACTCTTGATATTGGCGTTGGTCATGGTGCGAGTGCCACGAATTTCCCCGTCGCCACCGGGAGTACCGAAGTCGGTGCGGGTGGAAAGTCGATACTTTTGGATTAGGGGATCCCAGAAGATCTGGTTGTAGGTGTCTGCAGCGCGGTGAGTGATCGGCTTACCGGCGTTGTAGGGATGCCAGCGTATCCCGTCAGCCGAATGCGCAATTCCGGCAGCCATGCCGGGAGCATCGTAAGCGCCTTTGTAGCGGTGCGCGGGATCCTTGTCGTGTGGGTCAATCTCGACCGAGAGCGTAAAGTCGCCGGCGAAATTAATCCCTGTTAATTTCGCTTGCTTGGTAAAATGAATACCGTCGCTGGATTGAGCGAGCCCATAACCCGTTTTGCCGTGCTCGCGGTACCACAGCTTGAAACGCTGCTGGTCATGGAGCACGGTTCCGTAGAAGCGACCGTCGGTAAAAACGGGTTTGCCGTTGTTAGCCTTGGTGACGTGTCCCAACGCACGCGTGATCCCGGCCATCTGATCGATTACGAAATCGTCAACCAGCAATTGCTTGTTCGTGCCAATCGACAGGGGTTCAGCAGCCGGCAGGAGCCCCAGTGGGAGCAATACCAGGATCACGAAGTTACAACGCATCGGCATCATCGTATCGAACTCTCCGTGAGGAGGGGGCCAGGAGACGCAGGAGCCGTCTGCCAGCGGGCGGCGACGAGTCCCATTTTCGGACGACATTGTATGACAGGAATGCCGACAGGTCCATGATTTGCCATGGCCTGGTGCCTGTTTTAGCGGTTGGCCGTGGTCGGTCTTACGGGTTTGCGAGCACTCCAGACGCAGAGGCCGGAGAGGATGGGAAGGATCAGGAAAATCCAGAGTCCCAGGTTATAGCTGCCCGTTTGTTTCTCGGACCAGGCCAGTGGCAAAGGACCCAGGCCGGAAGCGACCACCATGAATGAGAGGGCAGCCCCACAGACCGCTCCCTGGTTCTTGCGACCGTAAAAATTGATCCAGGTAACCTGGCCAGCCGTACGCATGACGCCACCAAACATCCCCATGATGATGGCATAGAGGATGGCCATGGAGGGTGCAGGTAAGTAAATCAGAAGCAGCGTGTCGATGGCCAGCAGTAACATGCTCAGTGACAGGATCTTTTCGGCAGGTAGTCGGTCGGTCAGGTAGCCAAAGATCACCGTCGAAGCGATTCCCGCACCTGCCTGGAGTGAGATCAGGTTGATCGCATAGTCACGCGATACATGATGGGCACCCAGTAGCGCGACCTGGTGGAACATAAGACCGGTTCCAACCAGGGCAGACGTGGTGCAAACGGTTAACAGTTTCCAGAACGTAGGATCACGAAGAGCCTCGGCACGGGTCCACGCGGGTTCGTCTTCCGGTGGGGCGGACGGATTCATGGTTTCCCTTGAAAACCGCAGGTCCGGGAAGAGCCCCATGGATTCGGGGCGATTGCGGATCAAGCAGAGTGGCGGCAGGATCATCAGAATCCAGCTTAGTGTTGCCAGCACCATCCAGGCATGTCGCCAGTCGAACTCCTCGATAGCCTGGTTGACCAGCACTGGTACCGTCATCGTGGAAAGTGCACCACCGATTCCAATCAGTCCAATCGCCAGCCCCCGCCGTTTCTGGAACCATTCCCCGATCAACCAGTTGGAGAAAAGGGGTAGCATTCCTTGCCCAAAACAACGCAACATCAGGAATCCCAGGTAGAGCGAAGCCAGGCTTTCCAATTGGGACATCCAGGTGCAGGCCAGGCCCAGTAGAACTCCGGCCACGGGAATCATGATGCGGGCACCAAAGCGATCCACCAGGCTGCCACTGATCGGTAACAAGCAACCTGCCAGGATGGTTCCTACCAGGTAAGCCAGGGAATAATCGGATCGGTCAATATGCGTGAGGTCGTCCAGCATGGGATCGACCATGGCACTAATGCAGTACGTTTGACCCGGTGCCGACATGTAATGTCCGGCTGCCGCCAACAGGATGATCAGGACACCATAGTGCAGGACCCGTCGTGTGCGGCTTACTGGGGCTGGGGGGATGGAAGACGACAAGATCGCGGGACGCCAGGGTGTGAAGTGAGGGGGCAGGTAAACCGTCACTTGTAGTGTCAAACGCCGTTCTTGACAATGCCGCGCTGCTCGTTGCAGCGAATGGGCCAGACTTACTTGGGTCGTTTTTTGCCTCGTCGCACCGCTTCCGGGTACTTGGCCAGCTTGGCAGCCAACTGCTTGACGACCTCTGGTTGTTGACTGGCATGGTTCCGCGTTTCATTTGGATCTTGTTGATAATCGTAGAGTTCGTACTGGGCCACACTGACGGGTTGGCCTGGGTTGCGCCACTCGACCAGTCGGTAACGCTCAGTCCGAATTGCTCTGCCAAGGAGTTTGCGAGGATAGGCATGAAAAGCATGATCGCGAACACGGGCGTTGGCGTCCTTGAGGACCGGTACCAGGCTGATTCCATCGATCGATTGGGGCCCCTTAGGCGCCGGTAGTCCAGCCAGGTCGGCGAGCGTCGGGAAAATGTCGACGGTCTCAGCCAGTTGCCCAGTCGAATCACCTGGGGTCGTGACGCCGGGCGCGACGATCATGATTGGAATCCGGTTGGCCTGCTCGTAGTTCGTGTGCTTGGTCCAGATTCCCAGGTCCCCCAGGTGGAAACCATGATCACCCCAGAGCACGATGATGGTGTTATCGTGAAGATCAAGGCGTTTTAACTCCTGGAGTACCTTGCCAATCTGGGCATCAACAAAACTGGTGCTGGCATAATAGCCATGGATGAGTGTTTGTTTCAGGTTGTCGCTGATTTTTCCGGTAACGGGCACAGGCTTATAGGCCGTGATCTCGCCCCCCTTCTTGACGGCGACCGCAGGTGCCCCTTCTGGTGCGCTTTCGTTGATCGGTTGGGGTAACCTGGTCGGGTCATGCAGGTCCCAGTATTTCTTCGGGGCGCTGAATGGCAGGTGCGGACGGACGAAGCCAGTGGTAATGAAGAAAGGTGTATCATCCTTGTCGCGACGGGCCTTGGCAGCCTGTAGCCTGCGCATCGTTTCGGCTGCCACACGACCATCTGCGTAGTCGCTGTCTTTCGCTACGGGAAATTCAAATGCCGCCCCGCGTGGCAGCGAGCGAATTTGCCCCAGCTTTTGATTCGTGAAGAGCGCTTCTTCCCGGGTTAGCTTGCCGCCGTCGGTACTTGCCGGCTGAAGGTATTCAATGACCTTATCCTTGAAATGCGGCACGCTGAAAGATCTTGGGTCGCCCTGGTTGCCATGACCGATGTGAAAGACCTTACCAAGTGACTCGGTTCGGTAACCGTGCCGGGAAAAGTACTGGGGCATGGTGACCGCATTGGGTACCACCTGGCGCAATTGGCTGCCGAGTCCGTAAAGGCCGGTGGACGTGGAGTGCGATCCCAACATGAGGGTAAATCGTGAGGGGGCACAAACAGCCTGGTTGCAGTAAGCCATGTTGAAACGCATACCGCGAGCAGCCAACGCATCGATGTGGGGAGTGTGAGCACGGGCGTCGCCGTAGCAACCGATTGCCGGTTTCAGGTCATCAACCAGGATCAGCAACACGTTCGGTCGATCTGCGGCCTGGCCGGGGATCGGTAGCATGATGGCTGGAATCAGCAGAGTGATTAACAGTAATGAGCGTGAGGCTAGTTTTTGCATTGGGTTTATTTACTTCCAGTTCGTTTCATGACATGCTCGGCCAGTAATTGGCCCAGGGCATCCGCGGTTTCACCACTGAAATGGACATTCTTACCGGTCCACCACTGCTTGTAGAGATCGTTTTCGTGGTCTTTGCAGTATTGCCATTGGTCACAGATGCTGATCTGTGGATGGCGTTTGACCACCTCCAGTGCCCAGGGGTTAAGGTATTTTTCCATCACGCCTGATTTGCGTCCAGGTGCGTGACCTTCGTTTTGCAGTTCGGTCACTGGTGGCATTCCCCGGGGGACAGGGCATGTGGTGACCCAGATGAGCTGGGCTTTCGTTTTTTTCAGTTCCTTGATCACGGCCTCAAGGTTTGCCTGGTAGCTGGCCTTGTCCTTGCCGGCATCCCAGTGGCCGAAATTGAAACTGATAACATCCCAGTGCCGCCCCGTTTGCTGGTAGGCTCCCAGCCAGTCAATAATGCTTTCCTTGCCCTTGCCGGAGGGTCCGCAATTGGTAGGTGGGTGGTGAATGTTGAACTTGCCCTGCAAGGCCTTGCGGAGACCGTTGTTGTAGTTGCCGGAGATGGAATCCCCGATGAAAAGGTAACGGGGTAATTGGGGATCATCATTGGCAGTCTGGTCCCCGATGGGCTGCAGGTGGATTTCCTGCGCGACGATGAGTTTCCCTTTCTTCTTCCCGATGACCTTCGCCCGGTTGATGAAGGGCCGGCAAGCGTCGGTGCCAAGCAGGTTAAAGAGCAGGGCGTTGGTTTGTCCACCTTTCTTTAACGAGACCTCGTACTTCTTGCCGTCGATGCTTAGCGTCCGTGGCTTACTTGTCGGATCCCAGCGGCCAACAAAACGCGGGTCATCCCGGGTCGGTAGTTGCTCTCGTCGTTTTTCTCCGAGATACAGGCGAAGGCCATGTTCGGGAATCCAGTTTTCATCTTGAGCAACCTGCAGGGCACGAGCGACGCCGTTGCTGCCACGCAACGTAATAACTCCCGTGACCGGTCCCCTGGGGATCGGGAAGTCGATTTTTTGTGACGAGGAGTGCACTCCGTAACGTAAGACCGTTCCCCTGAAATTGCGGAACTGTCGCGTGTTCACTTCTAGGGCCACCTTGGTACTTTCGTTCCACTCGACCTCGAATTGGCCCCCTGGATTGCGGACGTACATTCCCTTGTTGTCCCGGGGAATGATCAGCCCTTCGACGGTAACGTTGGTGTTGCCGGTTTCTTGTTGGCCGAGAACAGGTAGACAAGTGCATGAGGCGAGGATTGTGGATAAGCCAAGATAGACAATGGATTTCATTTGTTAAGTTCCTTGCCCAGTTGTTGCAGCACCCCAAGTACCTGCGGAGGAATACTTCCGTCGGGGGCGACAGGTACATCCAGTGTAACGACGCCGCCCTCGAGGTTGATCTGGCCAATTCGATCCCGTAGTGTTTTTAAATCAAAGCGGGACTGCTCGCCGGCTCCCCAGCCCTTGCTGACCGGTAAGAGTAGATGCCAGATGACGCCCTGCGGAGCTGGGAAGTTATGTGGCGTAAGGGCCTTGCCAAATCCCTTCTTGGTTTTCTGCCGAAAGTCGTGGTTTTCTCCCGCGGTAAAGGTCTGGTGGGGACACAATTTACCCTGGGTGCAAAGGGAGAGGATAGGATGGGCTCCTGCGTTAAAAGCCAGTTCCGCCGCGGGGTGACCCGATCGGACGGCCGTGACCCAGGTATCGATATTATGTTTTTCTTTCTTGAGCCCCTCGTAGGCATCTTTCATTTCCATCTTGTAGCC
>JAZADA010000084.1:0-4804 GCA_036124135.1 Planctomycetota bacterium
GAAGTATCACCGGAAGTGTTGCCGGCGCTACTTGAGCCCGCTGAAAAGCCCACAGCTCCTGCGGCATCTTCCATGGTGACCATCGGGAAATCCAAGTCGCTACCTAAATACCGTACTGCATGACCAGCTTCCCAGGAAAGAACTGCTGAGTTGATATCCGCATTTGTATCCGTGACGTCGATAACCAGCGTGTGGCTATTTTCAAACCAGGTGACATCCGTTGTTTCATACCCATCCCAGGTAGCATCCAGGGCCACCCACTGTTCTGCCGGTTCCTGTCCAAAAGAACCTACGACCGACGCATCGCGTGCACTCCCAAAGAAATCAGCCAACGTAAACGTTGACGCTTCCCGTCCTCGCTCGGCGAAATTGTTATTGATACCATCCGTATCTTCAGTCAATTCCACTGCGATCTGGTTATCCTGTGGGATACTTCCACCCTGGGATCCTACGCTATCCTGTCCATCAATCAGGTAAGCAGGCTGGACCTGGCTAATGACGTAACTGCCAGGGGCCAGGTCAGCAAACTCGTAGGCACCCTGGCTATTCGTAGTAAGTGTCTGTGACACGGCCACGGAATTAAAATCGGTTCCCTCGAGTGTCAGCGTAACACCACTGAGAACCATTTCCTGTGCATCCTGCAAACCGTCATTATTGGAATCCAGGTAAACGCTACCAGCCAATTTGCTGGGAACGTAATCCAGCACATCAACGGTCACCGTACCCTGGGACGTCCCACCATTGCCATCATCAATCGTGTACGTAAAGGTTTCCTGTGCAACGAAATCAGTTGCTGGTGTGTAGAGCACGGTCTGACCATCGGTTGCAATCGTGACCGCACCACCCTGGTCAGGCGTTCCGACGGCGGTGATACTGAGCGATTCGCCTTCATCGGGCGCGATCGCATCGTTTACCAGGGGGCTGAGCACCTGGTCCGTGGCGTTCTTGATGGCCGTCAACGCATCATCATTTGCGGTAGGATCATCGTTGGCTCCAGTCACGGTCACGGTAACCTGTCCGGTGGCGGAACCGCCGTTGCCATCTCCCACGGTGTAAGAAACAACCTCATCACCGAAGAAATCTGCAGCCGGTGTATATACCAGTGTCAGGCTGTCTCCAGCCAGTTGTACTGCGCCACCCTGATCTGGGGTTCCCACGGCGGAACTCACCAGGGAGCCGCCATCCGTTCCGAGCGTATCGTTTGCCAGCACATCGAGCACCTGGCTACTGCTGTCCTCGACCACGGTGAGTGCATCAGCATTTGCGGTGGGTCCCGTTCCATCGTTGCTTTCCCCGACCTGCACGGTCACGGTTCCAACTGACTGGCCAGTATTTCCATCGGAGATCGTGTAGTCAAAAGATTCGGTACCGTTAAAACCTGCTGCCGGCGTGTACAGGACATGCGTTCCATTGGGACCAAGCGCAACTTGCCCATTCTGATCAGTTGCTCCAACGGCAATAATCTCCAGTTCTTCACTGGCGTCGGGTGCAAAAGAATCGTTCAACAGCAGATCGAGGAACACATCCGTACTATTAGCATTCGCAGTCAAGAAGTCATCGACTGCGCTGGGATCATCGTTCAACGGATGGACCTGGACGACGACGGCTCCCTGGACGCTTCCGGTCGTATTACCGGCCGTATAGCTAAAGGTCTCTGCACCGAAAAAGTTCGCTGCCGGCGAGTAGTTCAAGGTTTTTCCATCCGGGGCGATACTGACGGTTCCATTCTGATTGGGAGCACCCACTGCAATGATGGTCAACGCTTCACCGCCACTGGCGACGGTATCGTTCAGTAATACATCGAGCGAGACATCCTGGCTGTCTTCATCGAAATTGAAGAGATCGGCTTCAACCGTAAATGCCACGTTCACCGTCAGGGGCGTACTCTGGTAAGCAATCTTGGCGGTATTGACTGGATCGTTTGATCCAAAAAGAAGCGTATCGGTGGCAGGTGAACCGTCTGCCGAATTAGTTGAAAACACCTCGGTACCAGCCGAATCCGCCCGGACCGGAATCGTGAACAAGATCTGTTCTGCTCCGCCGAGTGGCGAGAGACTGCTCATCCCACCGACTTCGTCGATTAAACCAGCCTGGGACAGATCGCCCGAGGTAGCATTTTGGTATTGTGCCCCGAACGTGATGGGACCGGTGATACTTACAAGCTGATTCTCGATTACAGCATCCACGTAACCGGCAAAGACTCCTTCGGCACCCGTGCGTAAATCCTGTACCAGGCCACGCAGGGTAAAGTCGTCACCCACGGAAACTTCTGTCAAGACATCTCCCAGGGAATCAATCGCTTCCAGTCGATAATTCACCAAAACTTCACCACTGACCTCCACTGTCATCGGCTGTATATGGGTATTCCCTGCGGCATCCGTTGCCGTGACCACGATCTGCTGGCTTCCCAACTGGGATGCCACGGGCGTCCAGGTAACTACCCCAGTTGCCGCATTGACGGCCATTCCCTCGGGCATATTATCGATCGAATAGGTGAAACCAGGGTCACCTTCTTCCGGGTTCTGCACATCGTAAACGAGTGCTTCAGCAATCGTCGCCGTCGTAGGTGGAGTCGAAGAAAAATCTTCAACCGCCGTATCAACAGAAACCGTGAGTGCCGAAGTGGGACTACTCGCGAGCACGCCGAGACTTTGCGTGGCCGTGATCGCGTGACTGCCATCTGCCAGGACCTGGGAACCAGAAGTGATCACGGTCGCTTCACTACCGACCGCCACGGCCTGGCCAATTTCCTGACCATCAGCCAGCACGCTAACGACCGCACCATCCTGCACACCACTGACGACAAATTCCAACGCGTTAACCACTGAGGCGTTGTTCTTGCTGGTCGTGTTATCTGCGTCACTGAATCCCGTATCCGCAATCGCCGCCAGGTCAACCGCGGTCGGAGCACTCGGCAAAGTACCACTACCAAAATCAAGATCAGTCGTATCACTGCCAATCAGCACGGACGTACTTTGATCCACCGTGGTTTGCGTTTGTCCAACAGGAACCTGTTGGCGAATCGTGTATTGACCGGCTGCCAATCGCAGTTGGTAACTGCCATCGGATGCCGCTGTCGTCGACACCTCACCCAGGTCCAACGAACCGTTCGTATCGGCATCTACATAGATCACGGTACCTGGCAAGACCGCCTCAGCCGGGTCATGAATACCGTCCCCGTCGGTATCGTTAAAGGCAACACCACTGATCGTTCCATCGCCTCCTACGGACTCCACCACGACCAATTTGCCATCAATATCCACTGGCAAATCCGTGAATGCTCCGCCGGCATTTTCCGTGGGTATCGCTTCAATCGCAGCCACCGGCTGCATATCCAGCACGGTTGCGAACACCGTAAACCCACCGTTTTGACCGTCGAGGTTCGTGCTATTATCTGCCAGGTTCACGAACCATTGACTCGTTGCACTATTCGGATCTCCACCAAGCTTGGCCATCGCCACGGTTCCCACCGTGTTGGAAACCCCGAACTCGTTCACTACCGGCGACTCCGTGGGAACGGAAGTAAATTGACTGGTACTTGAAAAAACCTCGTTGGACGTCACGAATCCACCACCCTGCACTACGAAGCCAGCAATGGATCGATGAATAAACGAGTTCGCGTAATCTCCGTCATTCACGTAATCAAGAAAATTAGCCACGCTGTTCGGAGCATCGGCTGGCAACATCTCCATCAAGATCGTTCCGTGATTGGTGTTAAGCGCTACCACCGGACTGGAACTGTAGCTGATCACGATATCATCTTCATCGTGAATCACGTAATTCTCGTAATCGTCCGTTTGGATTCCATTGACAAACATTCGAATCGTGTGCTGGTCGTCCACGACGTTACCCAGGATTTCCGTGTCACTGAAAATCGCAGAGTCGTTGTTGCCTGCGGTACCTGCATTGGTTCGCCAGGTTTCAAAGAAATCGCCCACGGTCAAGAAATCCGTGGGTGACTCCAGGACCTGGTCACCATTCGTATCGATCGGTTCCATATGCAATCGATTGTCGGTGGCCTCGGTGTGGACGAAGGAAATATTCCCCGAACCACCCACACCCACATCCTGAGGAATCGTAACCTGCTGCCCTTCGATCACAATCCTCAGGTCAGCGTGAATATCATCGCTTAAATCATGAGCGGGAGCATGATCATGAGGCATGTCGGCGCCACCATGGAGCATCCGACGATCTTCCAGGGATTCAACTCTCAAGTTACTCAAAAACGAACTACGAGCTTGCTGCCGGCGGTTTCGTTTGAGGCTATGGCGACTACGCTTGGAACGGCGAATTCGTGGGAACGAGGGAATTCTCATCAGGAAACGTCTGCTTTCAAAATAGCTGGAAAATACTAAGGAAATACACCTATCTTCATGTTCGTCATCCCGAATCATCCAGATTAAACGCATACACGTAATGTTGCACGAAAATTGCGCAGATTTTCTCGGCCACGCCTTCTAACCAGAATCCGTGATCCCTACGACTGACATGACCCCGAAAGAACGAACCACAAAGGACTTAGGAGGACTTCCAGAGGATCAAGGGAAGTCCCTGGGAGCGATTCATGGACCCAACCCCCTGACGCCCGCCGGCGGATCTGCCGAGGTCTTCGCTAGCCTCGGTAGCCTTCATGGCATTCGGTGCAGGCTTTGCTGATTTCACCAGCGGCCTTGCGTGCTGCCTCATGGTTATTCAGCTTGACCGCATCGCTGATATCCTGGGCCGCTTTTTTAAACCGGTTGGGATAGGCGGCATAGTCTTCGTGATATGCGTCTTCCAATCCTGTATTGTGCAGTATTTCACT
>JAZADA010000085.1:0-3862 GCA_036124135.1 Planctomycetota bacterium
ACCCTCGTTCAGGACAGATGATAATGAAGCCAGATGTGCCCCGTAGACAGCTTTTGATCATGGCCATTCTGATGTTGTTGATTGGCGGAGGGTATGCCTTTTGGATGCCTGGTGCTGATGCTGATGATCCACCTGGACAATCGATCGCAGAGGGGCTGGGTCTACCGACGTTTAAGGGGCCCGGTGGTAAGCCGGTCAAGTTCACGGCAGCTTTTTCCGAGGTGGCTGGCAAAAGCCGTGTGCAATTGCGTGTGACGGCCCGGATTGCACCAGGCAACCATCTTTACTCGGTAACTCAAAAACCTGGCGGCCCGTTGGCTACCAAGATTACCCTTGCTTCCTCCACCAAGCTAAAGTTAGCCGGGGCCTGGACACCAGACAAGAAACCGAAGATCAAGGAAAGTGATATTTTTGATGTGCCCATCGAAGAGCATCATGGCACGGTAACCTGGACGGCTCCTTTCGAAATTCCTGCTGGAGTTTCAGCGAAGACCTTGAAGCTGCAGGTGAAAATTTCGGGGCAGGCATGTACGGATGACCTGGCTTCCTGTGTCCAGGTGAATGAGACGGTTGCGGCTGTTTACCAGGCTTCTGGGAAACCACCCGCTCCGAAACGGAGCGTAGTAGTGGCTGAAACAGCGCCAGTGGCAGTGGCACAGGCAGAGAATCCTTTTGGAGCAGATTCTTTTGGAGCGGATCCTGCTGCTTACAAGGATGAGTTTGGACATCTCACGGTTGAGGGACAGGCCTCTCCGCAAGTGGTAGCACCTGGATCGACGATTCGACTGTCATTCAAGTTGACACCTGTGGCCCCCTTTCACGTTTATGACTATGCGGCCCAGGATCCTGGGAATTCTTTCAAGCCAACTTTGCTGGTCGTCAAGGCTGCCGATGGTTGGCTGGTCACGGGCCCCGAGACCGACGGAATACCCGTACCGACCGAGGATGTCGATGGAAACCCCTTGGTTTACTACGAGGAACCGGTTACCTGGACACTTACAGTAAAGGTGCCTGCCGATGCCAAGTTGGGCAGCTACGATCTCACTGGCAGCGTCGGTTACCAGGTTTGCAGGGAAGAGATTTGTGATCCACCGAGTGCGGTTGATTACAGCGTATCGGTGATGGTGGCCGCGGAAACGCAGGAAGAAACAGCTGCCCTGGTCATGAAGGCAGGGGATTACGCCAAGACCAACCAGGCAGCGCTGGCCATGATTAACGGTTCTGCTGTTCCCGGTAATGAACCCGGCGAGGAGAGCCAGGGAACGGATCCAGTGGTTGGTACCGGGTTTGATTTGGACAAGCTACAGCAGTCGGGTGATTCGGATGAAAGTTCGTTAATCGCGATCCTGATGATTGCTTTCCTGGCTGGTTTCATCTTGAACTTCATGCCCTGTGTGCTGCCGGTCATTGGGCTGAAAATCGTTTCCTTTGTGCAACAGGCCGGGGAGAGTCGTCAGCGGGTTTTCATGTTGAACCTCTGGTTTTCGATTGGCCTGATTTCGGTCTTCCTGGTGCTGGCCACGATGGCCAAGGTGATGGGGTTGGGCTGGGGCGATCAGTTCCGTAGCTTACCCTTCAACGTGGCACTGACTGCAATCGTATTTGTCTTTGCCTTAAGTTTCCTGGGAATCTGGGAGATTCCTATTCCGGGTTTCGTGGCGTCAGGCAAAGCCTCGGAAGCCGCCGAGCAAGAAGGACCGGCAGGCGCATTCTGCAAGGGCGTACTGACCACGGTCCTGGCGACACCCTGTAGCGGTCCGTTACTGGTACCTGCCCTCGCATGGGCGGTTGCACAGCCGGTCCTGGTGACCTACCTGGGGTTCCTCTGCGTTGGCCTGGGCATGGCCTTTCCTTACCTGTTAATTGGAGCCAATCCTCAGTTGATCCGTTTCCTGCCCAAGCCGGGTGCCTGGATGGAAACCTTCAAGAATATCATGGGGTTTGTCTTGTTGGCGACAGTCGTATTCCTGATGACGATCATTTCCTCGATTTCGATACCGGCGGTACTGCCGGTATTCGCTTTCTTGATTGGGTTATGGGCTGCTTGTTGGTGGGTGGGGAAAACGCCGCTCACGGCTGAGTTCTCTCAACAGGCGAAAGCCTGGTGTGGAGGGCTGGTGGTGGCTGCCTGCAGTGGCTGGATATCTTTTGGTCTGCTGGATGGCATGATGTCTGCACGCTACGAGGGGCAGGCTGTCAGGGATGTTGAGCATTTCAAGGAGTTGGCCAAAACGCGAGCCAAGGAAAACAAGGATAAGGATGATCACGAACTTGATTGGCAACCGTTTAGCAGTGAATTGCTTGCCAAGTTAACTTCTGAAAACAAGTCGGTCTTCGTTGATTTTACAGCCGACTGGTGACTGACGTGTAAAGCCAACGAGGCGGTCGCCTTGAATACACCGGAAACCAAGAAACACTTTGAGTCCCAGGGGATTGTGGCCTTGAAAGCGGACAAGACGACATCTGCTCCTGAGATTGATCAGCTCTTGAAGGCTCTCGGCAATGACACTACCCAGATTCCATTTTACGCGATTTTTCCAGCGGAAGACCGCTACAACCCGAAAAAGTTTGGCGGCCTGTTCGTGTCCGCCAACCACTTCCTCAACAAGATCCAGGGAGTGGCGACACGGTCCAGTTGGCAATCCCCTCTGCTGTGGGTGATTGTTGCCGTGGTGGGGGTCGGTGGCATTCTCTTGCTTGTTCGACGTCGTCAACCTGCCCAGCCGGATCAATAGGCCCTTGGTTGCGGCAAGAGCATGCGGCTAGGAGAGGACCACCTTGCCGGAACCTTCCTTGATGGTTCCGATCTGCCAGCTTTCCAGGTTGGATCGCTTGAGCATGCGACGGATGTTGTCGGCGTAGTACTCGCTGACGATTAGCGTGAGCCCAAGGCCCTGGTTAAAGACGCGGTCCATTTCATCGTCACCGATGTTGCCCAGTTCCTGGATCCATTTGAAGACAGGGGGAATGGACCAGCTGTCTCGTTCGATATGAGCATCCACGTTGTCGGGCAGCGTGCGTTCCATGTTTTCAGCCAACCCACCTCCCGTGATATGAGAGATGCCATGGACCACGTTCTTGACCTTGTAGTGGTTGAGTATCTTGCGTATCGGTTTTGCATAGATAATGGTTGGGATGGAGAGCAATTCACCGACGGTTTTTCCCAGGGATTCGATGTGCTGATCAACAGCCAGTCGTCCCAGTTCGAAAACCACGCGTCGGACCAGGCTGTAACCATTGGAGTGCAGGCCACTGGATCCGATTCCCAGGACGATATCTCCCGGTATGACCGCAGAACCATCGATCATGTGATCACGATCCACGATGCCGACGCAAAACCCAGCCAGGTCATAGTCACCCTGGGAGTACAGGTCCGGCATGATTGCTGTTTCACCACCCAGTAACGCACAATCTGCCTGCACGCAACCGTCACTGATCCCCTGGACGATTTGTTCCAGTTGATCGGGATTATCGTGTGACATCGCGACGTAATCCAGGAAGAACAGTGGTTCGGCGCCACAGCAAATGACGTCGTTGACACACATGGCGACCAGGTCGATTCCGACGGTATCGTGTTTTCCAGTCAGGTTGGCGACTTTCAGTTTCGTACCGACTCCATCGGTGCCGGCGACCAGGACAGGATTCTCGTAGTGACGGGCAAACAGGCCGGCGGGGAAATCAACCTGGAAAAGTCCGGCAAAGCCACCATCGGACTGGATCACACGTGGCGAATACGTGCGATGCATGAGTTGCGGCAGTCGAGACATGGATTCCTGGTAGGTTTCCAGGTCGACACCGGATTCTTTGTAGGTCGTAGGTTCCATAAGCTCCGCTTGATCCAGCTCACTCAGTTTGACCGAGG
>JAZADA010000086.1:0-2379 GCA_036124135.1 Planctomycetota bacterium
CCACGCTGATTGATCTCTGCCACCTCAAACCGGTGCCGGGGCTGGAAGGCCATAGTGTCCAGCCGTTACTGGACGACCCTGCCACCCCCTGGCCGCATGCATCCATCACGACCTGGTACTACAAGAACCACGCGATCCGCACTCAACGCTGGCGATACATTCGCTATCGTGACGGCGGCGAGGAACTTTACGATCACGATGCGGACCCACTTGAACACGACAACCTGGCAGGACAAGCCGAGTATGCCACCATCATCAAGCAACTGCGGAAACGACTGCCTGGCAAGGACGCATTACCCGCCGGTGACAAGCAATGGGAAGGAGACTCCCTGTCCAGGAAAATCAAGTCCCTCCAAACCGATGGCATTCCTGGCTGGCTTCGTTGAGTTTCCCCCGAAGGATCCCTTTCATGAATCGCTACCGTTTCCGAATTCCCTTGATCCTCGTGGCACTGGTCATGACCACGGGTCGATGGGCAGGTCCTTCCCTTGCTGCTGCACCTCCTAATTTCATCGTCATCATGTCCGATGACCAAAGCTGGGTAGGCACTTCCACGACCATGCTTCCCGGTCGCCCGGACACCCGCAGTGATTATTACCAGACCCCCAGCATCGACCGGTTGGTGCAGCAGGGAATGCTGTTTACCAATGGTTATTCTCCAGCCCCGTTTTGCTGCCCCACGCGTCGCAGTCTGCAAATCGGCCAAACCCCGGCCCGCCATATTTACCTCAAGGACCAGGAAAACTGGACCGCGATCTACCGTCAACAATTAAATATCCCGCGCCTGCTCAAGAAAGCTGATCCCCGTTATCAAACCGCACACTTTGGAAAATGGGATCACCGCTTCGATGATGTCAGCCCGCAGGACATGGGATACGACACCAGTGACGGAGTGACTGGAAATGGCACTGGATCGGGCAAGGGAACGGGAGGGCCGGCGGCCAAGGACGATCCCAAGCTGATTTTCGGCATCACGGATCGCGCCTGCCAGTTCATGGAACAACAGGCCCAGTCAGGAAACCCTTTTTACCTGCAGGTTTCGCATTATGCCGTTCACCTGGATATTTTTTACCGCAACCAGACGCTGGCGCAGGTCGAGCAACGCAAGGCAGGTAAAAAACATAACATGCCCCAGTTCGCTGCCATGACAGAGGACCTGGACACCGGCATCGGGCTGATGATGAAAAAAGCAAAGAGCCTGGGATTACTGGATAACACGTATATCTTTTTCCTGTCCGACAATGGAGGTCGGAATACGCTGCCCAAGTCCCCTCGCCAAAAAGTTCCCCGTAACGCGCCCCTGCGTGATGGCAAGGGAAGCGTCTACGAAGGTGGCGTACGTGTCCCGTTTGTCGTGCTCGGTCCCGACATCAAGGCGGGCAGTGTCAGTCACGTCCCCGTGACCGGGCTGGATATCATGCCCACCCTGGCAACCTTGGCAGGCTATGCCCAACCGCTGCCCCCTAATGTCGATGGTGGAAGCATCGTGAACGTGCTGCGACAGGAGGGCGAAGGAACCGTCAAACGGCTAAATCCTTTTTTTATCTTCCACCAGGCTGTCTCACGAGATGCAGAAACCAGCCTGCGGTTGGGCAACTACAAGTTGGTAAAAACCTGGCGAAAAAAACGACTCGAATTATTCGACCTGGCACGTGACCTGGGGGAACGTAATGACCTTTCCCTTGAAATGCCTGAAAAAACCGCAGAACTCCATCGCCTGATGACAGGCTTCCTCGAAGAAGTGGCTGCCGAAACCCGCCGTACCAAGAAGTGATGCCCCGCAAATCTCTCCCAAGATAACCCGGTTTGACGTTGCATCTGCAAATTAATTGACCGATAATAAGTAAGTATTGATATGTTTTTCCCATCATCTTGAAACATTGAGACGAAGGACTGTCAGATGCCTCTAAGTGGATTAAATCGACGCGACCTGCTCCAGGTCGGTTGCTCCAGTTACCTGGGACTATCACTGTCCAACCTCCTCGCCCAGCAGGCGCAGGCTGGAAACGGGAAACGCGCCAAGAGCGTGATCCTGGTCTTCCTGACCGGGGGTGGCAGCCACATCGACTCCTTTGATCCCAAGCCAGACAACTCCACGATCAAGGGTGAATTCAGCCCGATCGCCACCAAGACACCTGGCCTGCAATTTACTGAACACGTTCCCCAGTTGGCCCAGCGGACCGACCGGTTTGCCTTGATCCGATCCCTGGCTCACGGTGACAATCGCCATCTCTCCGGAACCCACAACACTCTTACGGGAACTCCCCAGGTCTTTCGTGGCAACGCCAACGAAGACAAGGAACTCTCACGACTGGACTGGCCCTGCTATGGCGGTGGCCTTCAGCACATCCGACCGGCAACCAATGGTCTACCAACCCA
>JAZADA010000087.1:0-6778 GCA_036124135.1 Planctomycetota bacterium
CGGGTAGACGTCACTAACCCGCACGATGACATCGGTATCGGGAGCCGTCGAGGACACGTACAACCTGGCATGAATTCGTCCGGTCCACTCCACGTTTTCTTCCAGCACTGGGGTCGTGAACGTACGAACTTCGGACTGCTGCTCGAACATGCGAGCATCCCTGGCACCTGGAAAGCTCCGCCCAGGAATTTGCATCGGTTTCCGTGGATCACTCAGGAAGGATGTCGACGCTTTCTTCTTGCCTGGCTTCGCCTCTGACAAGTGACCTCCCTGGTGAAGATAGAGGGGCTGTTGCTGTGACGCCACGGGCCAATCCGTGGCAGAACGCCAGACGTTTCCAGCTGCTGACTTTTCACCGGTCGCCCCCATCACGTAATAGTGCACCGCCGGCTCTTTCTCGATGCCATTCTGTTTACCTTTCAGCCAGTGATCGAACCATTGCAGCATATGTTGTTCCACCGGCCAGGTCGCGTTTTCCGGGTAAGTCACGTCACCCACCTTGCTTCCCTTGTTGGTCCGACCGTGCAACCAGGGACCAATACGTAACCACTGGTTTCCCCGTGACCGCGGACCGCCCTCGTGCTGGCGTCCAACAAAACTGGCGATCGAGCCCTGGTTCATGAAATCGTACCAACTGCCGATCGTAAAACAGGGCACGTTCATTTTGTCAAAGTGCCGCGTGCAATCCTCGTCCTGCCAGTACTCGTCGTAATGGGGATGCTGGAACCACTCCCGGAGTAGTGCATCGTTATCAGCTGGATTGCGACATGCGGCCGCCATATTCTGAAACCGTCGCGGCCGGGTGGTCCCACCAATACGGTAACCTTCTTCAAAAAGGCTCAGCCCCGTATCGACCATGTACTGGCAGACCAGGTGCGGTGGTTGGGTGACCGCCAGGTAATTCTGCGCATAACCGCCCTGGGAACTGCCAAAGGTTCCAACCTTCCCCGTACTCCACTGCTGCTTTGCCAGCCATTCACACACATCGTAGCCATCCTGCAACTTGCCCCACTGCAAAGCCCGGTAGCCCACGTACCTGCCTTCCGACAGCTGGGTCCCGCGGAAATTCACCAGCGCCACCACGTAGCCCGCCCGCGCCATCCTGGCAGACGATTCTCGCGGAAACTTTCCTCGCAGGCTTCCATAGCGTTGTTCAAAGATGACAGGCCAGGGCCCCTTGCCCTCTGGAATATACAGGTAGACCGACAGCCGCTTACCATCCCGCATCGGGACCATCACATGCTTTTCAGTCACTCCGCTAAGGTCAGGCTCTTGCGCCTGGAGGGAAACCACTCGTGTCGATCCCACGACGAGCATTCCCAGCAAGATAATGCCTGCTAATCGCTTCTTCATGGTGCACATGACCCCAGCTCCCTGTCTCTATAGCAAAATTTCCTTGATCGGTTCCTGGTCTTCCACGCCCGTGAGTCGAAAATCCAGGCCTCGGTACTTGAATGAAAGACGACGGTGATCAATCCCGAGACAATGCAAGACCGTTGCCTGCAACTCGTGGACATGAACCGGTCGTTCTGTCACATGGAATCCTAGTTCATCTGTCGCTCCCAGGCTGATGCCGGGACGAATTCCACCACCTGCCAACCAGACCGTAAAGGCCTGCGGATGATGATCGCGTCCCTTGCTTCGTCCAAGTGCCCCACTGGTCTCCACCATCGGCGTGCGACCAAACTCGCCACCCCAGACAACCAACGTGTCATCCAACATGCCCCGATCCTTGAGATCACTGAGTAACGCTGCACTGGCCTGGTCTGTCTGCTTACACTGTCCTCGCACACCACCTTCAACAGTGCTGTGATGATCCCATCCTGAATGGTAAACCTGGATAAACCGGACCCCTCGCTCAGCCAATCGCCTGGCCAGCAGGCAGTTGTGTGCAAAGCTTGCCGCTGGCTTGTCTCGCTTGACACCATAACGATCCAGGGTTGCCTGGTCCTCCTGGGACAGGTCCATTAACTCCGGAGCACGAGACTGCATTCGATAAGCCATCTCATAGGCATTGATGCGTGTGGCGATTTCCGGGTCACCAACAGCGGCCAACTGGCGTCGATTCAACTGCTGGATCAAGTCCAGTGACTCTCGCTGCGACTGCATGTCATATCCGGCAGGGTTGGCCACGTGCAGGATCGGATCTCCCTGGCCACGGAAAGGAACTCCCTGGTGAACCGATGGCAGAAACCCGCTGCTCCACATCGACGCGCCACCGCTCAGGCTGCCGCCACTCTTGAGTACCACGAACGAGGGCAGATCATTGGCCTCGCTGCCAATCCCGTAGCTGAGCCAGGACCCCATGCTGGGGCGTCCCGGAATACCGCTGCCTGTATTGACGAATAGCTGCGCGGGGGAATGGTTAAACAGGTCCGTATGCACCGATCGTACCATGGCGATTTCGTCAACGACCCTGGACAGGTGTGGCAGCATCTCAGAAATCTCAGTACCGGACTTACCATGTTTCGCAAAACGAAACCGAGGACCCAGGACGGCTGCATCCGGTTGAATAAACGCATAACGCTGACCCTTCACTACAGAGGGTGGAATTGGCTTTCCTTCCAGCTCTGCCAACTTTGGTTTATGGTCAAACAATTCCAACTGGCTGGGAGCCCCCGCCATGAACAGGTAGATCACTCGTTTGGCACGCGCTGGAAAGTGTGGTTTCCTGGCTGCCGTCGGATTCACGACATCCGTTTCCGCTGCCCGTCCCATGTCCCCGGCCAGCAACGACGCACAGGCAATCTTGCCGATACCCAGTCCGCAATCACGAAAAAAATGACGGCGTGTTTCTCGCCTCAATGACTGCGAGTTCATATCTCCAGGATTCATATTCGCTCTCGAAAGCCTCTTAATGTCGCGTGATCGTTTCATCCAGGTTCATCAGGGTCCTGGCCACCAGGACCCAGGACGCCAACTCCGCACCAGCTTGTTTCTTTCCCGCAATCTGAACGGCTTTCAATTCGCCATCATGTAACCGCTTGAGCTGCTTTTCCTGGAAGGCCAGGATCGTTTCCAATTCCTCCTGGCTGGCTGGCCGTGTCAACAACAAACGAAACAGCAATTGGGCTCGTCCCTCTGCTGACTCGACTGGGGCGCTCATGGCGTGGTCAGCCAACGCCCTGGCCATCTCCAGGAACATCTCATCATTCAGCAGGGTCAGCGCCTGCAACGGTGTATTACTACGATTACGTCGCACGATGCAATTCTCACCAGTCGGAGCATCGAACGTGGTATAGGCCGCGAAAGGACTGGTCCGCTTGTTGAACGTGTACAGGGAACGTCGATATCGATCGGCACCGGTAGAAACCTTCCACTTGCTACCCCCGTAAGCAAGTGCGACCACGCTGGCCGGTTGCGGTGGATAAACACTCGCTCCTCCCAGTCGCGTTGAAAGCAGCCCGCTAGAGCGAAGCATCAGGTCACGCAACACCTCTGCGTCCAGTCGGTACCGAGGCCCTCGAGCCAGCCAGCGGTTTTCGGGATCGATTCGTAATCCTTCTGGCGTTACTTGCGAAGCCTGCTGGTAAGTTGCACTATGCACGATCAAGCGATGCAGTTGTTTCATGGACCACCCCCTGGACACCCATTCCACTGCCAGCCAGTCCAGCAACTGGGGATGCGTTGGTGGAGCTGACTGCGTACCGAAATCTCCGCTACTGCGCACCAGGCCAGCACCGAAAAATGCTCGCCACGTACGGTTCACGTGTACGCGAGCAGCCAGCGGATTACGCTGGCTAACCAGCCAGCGTGCCAACTCGAGTCGATTCCCTGGCTGCTTCCCTGTGTCACTGGCAAAACGGGTCGGAAGCCCCGGGGTAACCGCCTCACGGGGGCTCAGGTACTCACCTCGATGATGTCGAAACGTTGCCCGTACGTTGTCTGCCGCACGCTCTCGAAGCACCAATGTCTGGGGCCAGGCAGGAATTTGCTTGCGCAGGCGATCCAGTGGCTTACGAGCCTTCGCCAGTTCCGGAGCGATTGACAGGAAAAACTGCCGCAAGACTTTTTGCTCCGCCTCCGTTCGGTCTCCCTCCTGCTTCGCCAGCAAGCGTTCCACCTCAACCGGCAGGGAGCTGGCCTTCGCGGTTGCGTTACTGGTTACCGCAAAACGAAAACGCCCCAGGCTGGCCACGAAATGCCGTTCGAAGAGCAACGTGATCTTCATTGTCCCGCGGGCCACCAGCGGCTCTGAAAAGTTTACGACCAACTGGTGCGATTCCCCTGGACGCTCCGACGTGGACCAGCCCGTGGACCCATCACCATCGAAAACATTTTTTGCATCAGCACCGCCGCTACCCACACTAATCTTTCCATAACTGTGTGACCCGGCAGCCAGGGGGACATCTTTCCCATTGACCTTCACGCTTAATTCACTCAGGAAGAAATCGCCCCTGCGCCCCTCGTAGAACGCGCGACCAGGCCCGCCAGCGGGTAAACGATCGTCGGCCATTACTTCCAGTCTTAATGCCGTCAGCGGCTCCTGGAGTTGCTCGTCCAGTTCAAACTGCAACTGGAAGACGTCCCGCTTGGTCACGTCTCCTCGCGAGAAAATCGAACCATCGTCGAGCAGATCAAGCTTGGGCAGGTTACTGCTTAACTCCACGGGACGGATCACGGTCCAGTCCACGGCTTCCTTGCCTGCCATGGCCAACCAGGCCGCCAGTTTATCCTCGAGATGCCGGCGTCGATTTCCTGCTGTAACTGGCTCCCCCTTGCGCGGTGGAAACTTTCCAGCCAACTCGCTTTCCAGCTGCGTTAATTGTGCCGTCAATTGATCTCGGCGTTTCCGCAAATCACCTGATGTCACGTCCAGGTCCGGTTCCTCAGCATTATTCATGAGGGCCAGGAAACGGTAGTAATCAGAATGGGAAACCGGGTCGTACTTGTGCGAGTGACACTGGGCACAGCCAACCGTCAGCCCCATCCAGACCAGTCCCGTCGTTGCCACCCGATCCACCATGGCATAAAAGCGATACTCCAGCGGATCAATCCCACCTTCCTCGTTGAGCATGGTATTACGATGAAAGCCGGTTGCCACCCGTTGGCTCTCGGTAGCCCCCGGCAACATGTCTCCGGCTAACTGCTCGATGGTAAACTGGTCATAAGGCATGTCCGCGTTCAGCGCCTGGATCACCCAATCCCGATAAGGCCAGATCGAACGCGGTCGATCCTTCTCGTAACCGTTCGTGTCGCTATAGCGAGCAAGGTCCAGCCAGGCGCGTGCCCAGCGTTCCCCGTAATGTTGCGATTCCAGCAAACGCTCAACCAGTTTTTCGTACGCCTTGGGATCACGATCCTTAACAAAGGCATCTGCCTCGGCCGGCGTGGGAGGCAGGCCAATCAAGTCCAGGTACAGTCGACGCACCAACGTATACCGATCAGCACGTTCAGCCGGATGCAACTGGTGCTGCTGCATACGAGCCAACGTAAAATGATCGATCGGATTGCGTGGCCAACCTGCTTGTTCCTTCAATTGCGGTGGAGTCGGACGCGTTGGTGGCGTGAAGGCCCAGTGCCCCTGGTAGTTGGCCCCCTCATCGATCCAGCGTTCCAACAACTCCTGCTCGGATTGAGACAGGGCATTACCTGCATTTGGTGGCGGCATTCGGATTTCTCGATCCGGACTACTGACTCGCCGCATCAGTTCACTGAGCACGCTGCGACCGGGAACGATCGCCTGTCGCCGATCACGCTTGGCCGTCGCACCAGCCAGGGTATCCAATCGCAGCTCACCTTGCCTCGCCTTGTCGTCCGGCCCATGACAGGAAAAGCACTTGCTCGCCAGGAGTGGTCGGATATCACGCGAAAAACTAACCGGCTCTGCCCTGGCGAGAGCAGGTACCAGCACCCCGGTGATAATCGTTAGTCGAGAAATGAATCGCCACATGCAGTACAGTATATGGCATGGCTGCCACTCTGGTAGCTACCGTGGCCAACAAGAAAAATCGCATTCTCAATATCCTTCACCATTCCACCGAGCATTCCTTCGCCATGCCCACTCTCAATAACCTGCTCTGCTGCTTGACGCTGGGCCTGGTACTGGCTGCAAACGCCCATGAAACGGCTGCCCAGGAATCACCGGTCTCCGGAGACACCGTGATTCGGTCTCCCGCTGGGAACTCCGAGATTGTCATCACGACAACCAGTCGACTGGCGGGAGCCATTCACTCCCTGACCTGGAACGGCCAGGAATTTATTAATAGCAGCGATCACGGTCGACAACTGCAATCAGCAGCCAATTTTGATGCCGGATCAACCATTCGGAACGAGACCTACAATCCTACCGAGGCCGGTTCTCGACGCGATGGAGCCGGCCCCCGTTCATCCAGCAAGCTATTAAAAATGACACACGGAACAGACTGGCTGCAAAGCACCTCGCAAATGGCCTTCTGGCTGGCTCCCGGGGATCGCTCCGGGGACCACCTGGCGAAGAACACCACGGTCCTTTCCAACCACCGGCTCACCAAGCGAGTGGAAATCGGCTACCGGCAGCTGCCGCACGTCATTCGCTACCAGGTCACCTTCCAGGTACCCGCTGGAGAGCAACACCAGGTAGCAGTTTTTGAAGCACTGACCGGTTACATGCCCGCACGCTTCGAGCGGTTCTGGAAATTCAATCCTCGCACCTCGCAGCTGGAACCCTTGTCGGATGGCCCCGGGGAACAGGTGTCCCCGGTCGTCCTGGCAACTCCCGATGGTCGCTTTGCGATGGGATGCTTTACTCCCGAGAAGAGTCGGCCGCACCTGGGGAGTATTGGCTACGGGCGTTTCC
>JAZADA010000088.1:0-19991 GCA_036124135.1 Planctomycetota bacterium
TTGAAGTCACCGGTGGTGGTTGCCTCTGGCGGATAAGTCTGCTTTCCCTTGATACGATGAAAAGCCTGGACGCCGCCCGCCGGCTTGCCATCGGTTCGCGATGTGTAAACATCCTGGGTACTCACTCCCGGGACGTGGTCGAAACTAAAACCGACCGAGCGAAACGTTCCCGGTTTTAGCTTGCGGTACCTGGCACGGGCTACGAAGTTGCGAGGATGGTCCTGGAGACTTACGATCGTGGCAAAACTCGTGATGGCCGTTTGTGTTAAATGGCCATTCTTGACTTCCCAGGTGCCGCGTTGAACTTTCCATTGCTTGGTATCCAGGGTTGTGAAGTCATCGGCCAGGAAGGGTTTGGTGATTTCGCTGACATCCTGTGAATCCGCCGGTAGGTCTGCCAGTTCAGTAGTCAGCTGCTTGACCAATTTCCGGGCCTTCTCCAGGTCCTCCTTGGACTTGGTGATCATCGTTTGGGCCTGGGCCTCGATGATGTTGCGATGCGTGTCTCGCAACTCGGGTATGGAACTGGAAATGGGTAACTGGATTGGAGTAATCGACACCGCGGTTTTGCCGAGCGAGACAGGTATGCCGGGTGACAACGGGTTTTCCTTGTCCGGGTTGCGATCGTCTCCGCGCTGGAAGAGATAGGTGGGAGTCTCCAGGTCCTTGTCGTAGGCCCGGGCCAGGCCGTCGGTCAGGACGGTGGCCTTACCGTTATCGACTTCTGTTTTTGCCTGTGGGTTGATCGGGTCCGTCCGGAAAGCATGCGGCTCAAAGAAAGCTCGAAACTGGTAGTAATCTTTCTGTGAGATGGGATCGTACTTGTGATCATGACAGCGTGCACAACGCATGGTAACGCCAAGAAGTCCACGGCTGGTTTGTTCAACGGTTTCGAATAGCCAGGTGTTCTTGTCGAACTTGTACCAGTTACGTCCCAGGAAACCGGTTGCTGCCAGGATCGAGTTATCGGTGGGAGCAAGCTCATCACCAGCCAGCATCTCGGTCAGCATTCGATCATATCCCTTGTCTTCATTGAGGGATTCAATGATCCAGTTACGCCAACGCCAGATGTGACGCTGGCTATAACGAATCTCGTTGCTGGGCCTGCGTCCGTACCAGTCGCTGTAACGCCAGATGTCCATCCAGTGGCGGCCCCATCGTTCACCATACTGGGGAGACGCAAGCAATCCGTCCACGATTCGCTCGTAGTGCTGGAGCGAGGGATCCCTGGTGAACGCAACGAGTTGTTGACGCGCTGGCGGGTAGCCCACCAGGTCCAGGTAGACCCGTCGCAGCAGGACCTGGGGTGCAGCTAATGGCGAGGGTTGAAGATGATGTTTCTCGTGCTGCTGTCCAATGAAGGCATCAATCGGATGCTGCTGCCAATCCGTATTGCTGGGGACAGGAATCGATGGATGCGACGGGGATTGGTAGGACCAGTGGGTTCGTGGATCTTCCTGCGGGGTTTCGTCCGCAGGTGCCCGGGCGCCCTGCTTGATCCATTGACGGATGATTGCCAATTCTGTGGCATCCGGTGGTGTCCCTTGCCCTTCGGGTGGCATGCGGAAACCGGCATCCCCGTTGAGGACCTCGAGCAGGAAACTATCCGCGGGTTTTCCGGGTACCAGCCCTGGACCGCTTTCACCCCCACGCTTGATGGCGGCTGCCGTATCAAGTCGTAGTTTTCCGTTTTGTTTTAATCCCCCGTGACACGCTGCGCAGTGTTCGAGGAAGATGGGTTTAACATCCTGCAGATAGTCGACCTGGTCGGTGGCGGCCGTGAGTGGTTTATCCTGGGCGTGGATCGTATGGTTGACAGCGGTTGCCATGCCAATGCAGGCAGCCAGGCAAATCGTCATGCGCCAGGATAAGGATGCCATGTGAATCCCAGGGTCTGAAACAGGGGGGATATTGCAGTTCATCCACACAGGTGTGAACTCAGTTCTCTATCTTACTTGAATTGATAGCGTGGGGATAGAAAACAACTCTGCTGCGCCGCTGCCAGGTCAGGGGGTTCCCAGCCAGAGATCACAGGGCCGTGACGCATCGCTTGGAAAGGGAAGCAGGATCTTTTGACCGCTGCCGGCCGAAGCGTAGGCTGCGAAAAGAGCTTCCAGGACAGCCCGGCCGTCTTCTCCCGTCACCAGGGGGGGCAGGTCTTTCTGAACACACTCCACGAAGTGGGCCATCTCCTGTGGGAACCCATAGTTCCATTCTTCTTCGTACATGGTGAATGTCCAGCCCGTGGTCTGGTCTGACTTTTCCACGGCATAATCGTATCCAGCGGCGCTGTATGTCTCGATGGAATTCCCGTGGAGCAGGTCGGCATAGGCCACGCCCTGCGATCCGTGGACCTCGGCGCGATCGTCCATCCCGCCCAGCTTGGTCCAGCTTTCTTCTGCCAGGGCGATACAGCCGTTTTCAAACTCGACCACGATCAGCGCATTATCATCTCCGCGAGTTTTATCCCCGTGAACCAGCGTATTCATCTGGGCATACACGGACTTGATGGCCGGACGCCCCAGCATCCAGCGAAAGAATTCGATGGCGTGACACCCCATGTCCATGGCGACACCACCGCCACTCTTCTCCACATCCCAGAAATGGTCGGCGTGGGGACCGCTGTGTTTTTCACTTTGCTTGATTAACGTGGGGGTACCCAGGGCACCGCTGTCCAGCAATTCCTTCAGACGGACATACTTGGGGGCAAAACAGAGCTCCTCGGCGTACATCAGCTTAACGCCTGCCACCTTGCAGGCATCAATCATCTGGTCCGCCTCTGCCAGGTTCAAGCACAGGGGTTTTTCACAGACCACGTGTTTTCCTGCCGCCGCCGCCGCCACCGTGATTTCACAGTGTACGTGGTTTGGTGCACCAATCACGATCATGTCCAGCTCTGCCAGTTCCAGTAGTTGCCGGTAGTCGGTGAAATGCTGCGGAATGCTGAACTCGCCAGCGAAAGTTTCCGCGTTACCTGGCGTCGGGGAAGCTACCGCAACGAGCTCTGCGTTGGGACAACGCTGTACGGCCCTGGCGTGAATCGAGGAAATAAACTGGGATCCGATAAGGCCCACGCGAACGGGTGTCGTGCTCATGATCGGGGGTCCTCATTGGTGTTGGCCAGGGAAAACAAAAAGGGTTACCAGCGATTTTACGTACCCGACTGGATCCCACAAGGTATTTTACGAGTCTCTTTACAACAACGGCATGGTCCACCGCCGGTCCTTGCAGGCTAGCTCCAACCGGCCTGCCTCAACAATGCATTCCCAAGTTTATAGCAGCGTTTGTTGCTCCTCTGTGGTAATATTGATTGCCCGCCATGAAGAAGCGACAGACGCTGAAGCAGCATGAATTTCACCATCCCGCATTTTAGGTTTCCAATCTCCCTGGTTTATTCGATGAGACTCGTCTTCACCATATCGTGTGCTGTGCTGCTTTTGATTACCGGTACCACCGGGTATGCAGAAGACACGAATTCTCCATCTCCCGGGGACATCGAGTTCTTCGAAAAGAAGGTCCGCCCCGTGCTGGCTGCGAGGTGTTATGCGTGCCACTCCAATCGCTCCAAGAGCGTGAAGGGTGGCCTCAAGGTCGATTCACGGGAAGGATTGATTGCTGGTGGTGACAGTGGGTCGGCGATCGTTCCTGGTAAGCCACAGGAGAGCCTGTTAATTGCAGCGATCCAGTTCAAGGCGAACGGCGACTACCAGATGCCACCCAAGGGGAAGCTCCCTGACCACGAGATTGCTGCGCTGACCGAATGGGTGCGACGAGGTGCTCCGTTCCCGGGTGGAGCAACGTCAACGCCACAGGGCGAACGTAAAATCGACTTCGCCAAGGCTCGCAAATTCTGGTCTTTCGTGCCGGTCGAGGAAAAACCATTGCCCAAGACGAAACAAACAGGCTGGGCAGAACAACGCATGGACCATTTTGTCCTGGCAGCCATGGAAGCCAATGCTCTCAGTCCAGCGAAGGAAGCGGACCAGGCAACATTATTGCGACGTCTCACGTTCGGCCTGACGGGCTTGCCTCCCACTCCGGCTGAGTTAACCGCGTTTCTTAACGACAAGTCGCCACAAGCTTATGAAGCTGCCGTTGAACGTCTGCTTAACAGCAAGCACTTCGGCGAACGTTGGGCTCGCGTCTGGCTGGACCTTGCCCGCTACACGGACCGCACAGCGAGCTGGCTGTACTCGACAGGCCAGGCTCACCTTTATCGCGATTGGGTGGTCCAGGCGATGAATGATGACATGCCGTACGACCAGTTCGTGCACCGACAACTCGCAACCGACTTCATGTCCGAGACAGGACCGGAAGATATCGCGGCCCTGGGTTTCCTGGGGCTCAGCCCGAATTACTGGAAGGAACTCCAGCTTCCCGCCGAGATTATCAAGGTCATCGTTGCGGACGAATGGGAAGAACGAATTGATACCGTTTCACGAACGTTCCTCGGTTTAACCGTGGCTTGTGCGCGCTGTCACAATCATAAGTTTGATGCGATCACGATGCAGGACTACTACGCTCTCGCAGGGGTATTTGCCAGTTGCCGGATCAAGGAACGGCCGACGATTGACGAGTCATTGTATGCACCTGTTCGTACGGCCAGGACCGAGGTGGCAAAGTACGAAGCGAAGGTTAAAGAGCTGAAAAAGAAGAAGCCACTACCCGAGAAAGAAATCGACACGCTGTCGAAAAAAATTGTCGAACTGAAAAAGACGCCGCATTTTAATGTGTTGATGGCTCCAGCTGTGACCGAGGAATCTCTCTCCGTCGAACGCAAAGGCAAGATAGCACAGTCGGGTACAAAGCTGGTTTATCATCCCAAACCTCAAGACTTGAACCTCTTCGTTCGTGGAAATCCAAATCGCCTGGGAGATGTCGTACCAAGACGCTTCCTCCAGGTTCTTTCCTCATCCGATCAGCCAGCGCCGTTCAAGATGGGCAGCGGTCGTCTTGAGCTGGCACAAGCCATTACCACCGACGCTCATCCCCTGGCAGCGCGTGTTCTGGTCAACCGTATCTGGCTCGCGCACTTCGGACGCGGGCTGGTCACAACACCGAGTAATTTCGGTAAGTCCGGCGAGCGCCCGTCACACCCGGAATTACTGGACGACCTGGCATTTCGTTTTATTGCAGGCGGCTGGTCCATGAAGAAGTTGCATCGAGAGATCGTTCTTTCAGCAACGTATCGACAGACCAGTCGCGATGACCGTCCCCAGGCAAAGACGGATCCCGATAACCGTTGGCTGTCTCGCATGGCACGTACTAGGCTGAGCGTTGAAGCGTGGCGAGATTCGATGTTGGCCGTGTCTGGCGAGCTGGATGACAAGCTTGGCGGTCCTTCCATGAGCCTGACTGACGCAGCTAACAAGCGGCGAACGATCTACGGAACGATCCATCGACGTGAAATGTCTACGATGTTATTAACACACGACTTTCCCGATCCGACGGCACACAGCCCCCAGCGTGTCGGGACCACGACTACCCTGCAAGGCCTGTACGCCCTCAACGGGCCGATGATGCTCACTCGGTCAAAGGGACTGGCAACCCGCTTGCTGAACGAAGAACTTGAATCGGACGAGGAACGAATTGCGTTTGCATACCAGCTACTATTTGCCCGTGATCCATCAAAACGTGAAACGAAACTTGCCCTCGACTTTGTTGGAGAAGCGACCGGGGAAGCCCGCGAGAATGCCTGGATACAATATGTTCATGTATTGCTGGCTTCTAACGAGTTTCTCTTTGTAAACTAGGTACTTACTGACGCGTTTAACGGTCGGACTAATTTCATGCAGACCAATTCATCTCAACCACTATCCCGTCGCCACATGCTTCGCCAGGCTGCTGCCGTTCCGGGTATGCTCGGTGCAACGGCATTCCTGGCACAGCAGAGCCTGGGCGAATCTACCGGTGCCTTGTTTCCGGATGGACGCCACTTCGCCCCGCGTGCCAAGCGAGTGATTCACCTGTTCATGAATGGTGGACCGTTTCAAGCGGACCTGTTTGATCCGAAACCGGCGCTGACAAAATACGCGGGTCAAAGGCCCGAAAGTGCGGACTTGCTCACGGAACGTCCGACCGGCGGGCTCCTTCCATCGCCCTTCAAGTTCAAACCATGTGGTGAAAGTGGCGTTCCCGTCAGCGAGTTGCTACCGAAACTTAGCCAGCACATTGATGATATGTGTGTGCTGCGCTCGATGCATGCGGATAATCCGAACCACGGTCCCGCACTGCTGCAAATGAACAACGGTACGATCCTGCCAACTCGACCGAGCATGGGAGCGTGGTTCCTGTACGGTCTTGGTAGCGAGAACCAGGACCTGCCAGGTTATGTCGTTCTGTGTCCCGGCAGACCCGTGCGATTTTCGATCCTTTGGAACAGCGCGTTCCTTCCGTCGTCCTGCCAGGGAACGTATATCAACCATTCATCGATCGATCCCAAGAAGATGATTCCACACCTGCGGAACACGAAGTGGAATCAGCAAACACAACAACGTCAACTCGAACTTCTGCGCGCACTGGACACGGAAGTCCAGCAGCGAAATGGACAGGACGACCTGTTTGATGCACGCGTCCGTTCGATGGAGACGGCTTTTCGAATGCAATTCCGTGCCAGTGATGCCTTCGATCTCAACAAGGAAACCAAGGCAACCCGTGATAGCTATGGCAGCGGGCACTTTGCTAACGGATGCTTGCTTGCGCGTCGCCTTGTTGAACGTGGCGTGCGCTTTGTCCAGGTATACTATGGAAACGGGCAACCGTGGGATACCCATTCGAATCATGACAAGACAGTTCCGAAGCTGTGCCAAACCATCGATCAGCCGATTGCTTCCTTGCTGGCTGATCTCAAGCAGCGTGGCTTGCTCGAGGATACGTTGGTCATGTGGGGTGGAGAGTTTGGCCGTACACCCACGTCAGAGAATGGCAGCGGGCGTGACCATAATCATCACGGCTTCACGATGTGGCTGGCCGGAGGCGGTATCCGAGGTGGCATGACCTGGGGCGAGACGGATGACTTCGGTTTCAAGGCCGTCCAGAACCGGATGCACGTTCACGATCTCCATGCGACGGTTCTGCATTTGCTTGGTCTCGACCACGAGCGCCTGACCTACCATCAAGCTGGACGTGACTTCCGATTGACCGACGTGCACGGTAACGTCGTCAAGGAAATCATTGCGTAAGTTTTTTAGACCTGCCAGAAAAAGTTCCGGAGAAAGATTATGAAATCGTTTGTTGCTGCACTTCTCAATAGCATCCTGGTTGCAGTCATTATCAATACGGCGTCGTGGTTACCAGCCGACGAACTTCCCTCCGGGATCGTTGCTGCGGAACGCGTGGAAGCGGCCACGGAACTGGTCTTTACGGAAGGGCCAGCCTATCACCGGGATGGCAGCGTTTACTTTACGGAGATCGCGAACAATCGCATTATGCGATTACCACCCGGTGCAGAAAATGCCGTGACGTTCATTCGACCTAGTGGAAAAGCCAATGGCTTGATGTTTGATGCACACGGAAACCTGTTGGCCTGTGAAGGAAACGAGAAGGGTGGCCTGGGCGGACGTCGCCTGACGCGATTTGATATCGTTAGCAGGAAGCGGACCGTGATCGTTGATCGCTTTGAAGGAAAACGGTTTAACAGCCCCAACGATTTGTGTGTTGACCAGCAGGGAAGGATCTATTTTACCGATCCCTACTATGGTCCGGATCGCGATGGCCTGGAACTCGATGTCGAGGGAGTGTACCGGGTCAATGCGGACGGCACCGGCTTGGTGCGAGTGCTGGGCCCCGATCATATCGCCCGTCCCAATGGCATTGCGATTTCTGCTGATCAGAAAACCCTCTTCGTGGTCGACAACCATCCGGTGAAACCAGTGCGAAAACTGTTTGCCTTTGAGCTCGATAAAAAGGGAATGCCAACCGGGGACCGGAAGGAAATTCATGATTTTGGTAAAGGGCGCGGTGGTGACGGGATGTGCATTGATGCGGAGGACAACATCTATGTCACTGCTGGAGCAAATCGACTGTATCCAAACCAGAACACCGATAACCGGGCGGGTGTCTACGTCTTCTCGCGCGCAGGCAAATTGCAGGGCGTGATCCCGATTCCGGAAGACATGGTGACCAATTGCTGCTTTGGAGATGCCGACCTGAAGACACTCTACGTGACCGGTGGGAAAACACTCTGGAAGATAAGGGTCAAGATTCCCGGGCGGTTGGTTTGGCCTGCGGCGCAGTAGCCTGCATCCAGTCGTCAGGTGGCAGGGAAACAGCGTCCTGCTTTAGAGCATGGCCGTTGGTACTTTTCCGCCGGGTAGCAGGTGTACCGGTCTGCCGGAAAGATCCTTGACCGCGTCATTCGGCTTGAGGTTAAGCGCGTGGTAGAGAATCGCTGAGAAATCATTCGGGCCGATCGGATCGGAAATGGGATGTTCGGCCTTGCTGTTCGTGGCACCAATGACTTGCCCATGCTGGTAGCCGCCGCCGGCAAACAACAGGCTCTGGGCCTGTGGCCAGTGATCGCGCCCGGCATTCTTGTTGATTTTCGGTGTGCGACCAAATTCACCTGCCGTGACGACCAGCGTATCGTCAAGCATTCCTCGTTCCGCAAGGTCCTCGATCAGGACACCAACGGCTCGATCGTGACGAGGCATCTTGCTGTCGAGAGCTCCCTTGATATTACCGTGATCGTCCCAGTAACCGGTGTTCAGCGAGACGAAGCGAACGCCTGCCTCAACCAGTCGCCGGGCCAACAGGGCTTGTTCTCCCCAGCCAGGACCATACCGTTCTCGTGTCTTGGGATCTTCCTTGGTCAGATCGAAAGCTCGACGGGCATCGCCGGAGAGCAGGATCTGTGCTGCCCGCTGGTTCATGCGATCCATGTTGGCGAAGGTATTGGAAGTATCTGTTGTTCGTTTGAGCCGATCGAACTGCTTCAATAGCGAGACCCGGTTCATGAGCCGGTCCTCGTGCATGCCATCTACCAGCTTGAAACTGCCATCACTGGCTGCCGGTAAACGCCCAGCTTCGTTTCCGTAACTGAATTCCCCAGTGCGGAAAGGATTGTAGGAAACACCCAGGTAAGCCGCTCCGTGAAATCCAAAACCACCATCGTTCATGTTGACCGTGGCTGGAACTCCCGGAGATTTTGATCCCAACAGGTACGATGAAATGGCTCCCATGGACGGATTCCGCGGGACGCGATCCGAGCCTGTCGCTCCCAGGTAACCGGTGAGCATCCAGTGAGCAGCCGCCCAGTGGTCACCGTTACCGTGGGTAAAACTGCGAACGATCGTACACTTGTCCAGGATCTTCGCCTGGTAAGGCAGTAACTCGCCTACTGGAACTCCGGGCAGCTTGGATCCAATTGATGTATAGGGACCGCGCACCTCGGAGGGTGCATCCGGTTTCATGTCGAATGTATCAAGTTGCGACGGACCGCCATGTTGCCAGATCAGGATAATAGACCGGCCCTTGGGGCGTTGTCCCTCGGCCTCGGCACGAAGCAGTGTCGGCAAGGAAAGACCGGTTACCCCGAGCGAACCGATTTGCATGAAACGACGGCGACTCAAGCGGTCACAAAAACGATCTTGCTTACCGGTAATCTGGAGCATGGTACCAGGGTGGGGTTAAGGAGGGTGTCCAAGAGAAATATCGAAATATTCCTGCAGAGGAAATCAGCTTATTTATTATAGGTTCAATGTGAAGAGCATTGCAATTGCGGTGTGATTGGACGGTTGCACCGATGAAGAGGTTTTTTCAGCATCCAGGACGGTATGGCTGGATCCCTGGCTCATTGTAGCTTGATTGAAAAACGCCTTGTTTCACGTCATGATAGGGGCAGCTGGTAAAGACCCATGGGCCAGGATCGCAATCGCTAACATTACCTGGAAAGAAAGCAAGGCGTGAACATGAATTTGAAATCTTGTTGTGTCACTCCACTTGGCTGGTACATGGTCCTGGGTACTATCCTGGTGATGCCTGTTGGTGCGGTTGCAGATGAAAGCTCAGACCGTTTTTTTGACCAGCAGGTGGCGCCCCTGTTGGTACGTCGTTGTATCCAGTGTCACAACGGATTTGATCTGAAAGGCAAGCTCGACCTGTCCTCGCGCGAAGGTGCTTTCAAGGGCGGCGAAAATGGTCCAGCGATTCACGGTGACCGTCCAGCTGACAGCCTGTTGTGGAAACGCGTTTCTGCGAAAGAGATGCCACCTGAAAATCCACTGGCTCCCGAGGAAGTTCAGATTCTCAACAAGTGGTTCCAGCAGGGTGCCTCCTGGGGAACGAACCCCATCAATATCTTTCGTTTTACGACCGATGATCGTGCCGGCTATGACTGGTGGGCACTGCAGCCGCTGGAAAAGGTGAAGCTGCCCGCGGTGAAAGACGAAACGCGTTTGCGCAATCCGATCGACCGTTTTGTACTGTCACAACTGGAAAACAAGGGATTGGGTTTTGCTCCGGATGCCGATCCGCGCCAGCTGATTCGTCGGGTTTACTTTGATTTCCTGGGTTTACCACCCGCACCGGAGGAAGTTGCTCGTTTTGCAGCAGATCCTTCCGAAGCAGCGTATCAGCAATTACTGACACGGGTGCTTGCGTCACCTCACTACGGGGAACGTTGGGGCCGACACTGGCTGGACATTGCCCGTTATGGAGAAAGCGATGGCTTTGAACGAAATAATCCACGAAAGGATCTCTGGCATTTTCGAGACTGGGTGATCCAGGCGCTCAATGATGATATGGGATACGACAAGTTTGTCCGTATGCAGCTAGCTGGGGATGTGATCAGTAACGGGTCGCCCGATGGGTTGGCAGCCAGTGGTTTCCTGGTTGCGGCGGTTCACAACACGGTCGTGGGTGGCAGCGTGGAGATGAAACGGCAGTCGCGAGCAGATGAAATCGAGGAACTGGTGGGAACGATCGGACAGACTTTCCTGGGGCTGACGGTTAATTGTGCACGGTGTCATAATCATAAGTTTGATCCCATCGCCCAGCAGGAGTATTACCAACTGGCCGCAGCCGTGGCTGGGTTCAGCCATGGCACGCGTGAAGTGGTACGGCCGGAGATCAAGGGAGAAACCGATAAGACCCAGGTTCAACTGGATGAGGTTAACCAGCAATTAAATGCTCTGCGGTCACGGGTGCGAGCAGACATCATCAAGCAACGAGAAGCAGGTAAGGTACCGGCTCCCCAGCCTCCACAACCGATTGCCCGCTGGGAATTTGAAGGTGACCTGAAGGACAGCGTGGGAACCATGCACGGGTCCGCCAAGGGTAATCCACGACTGGAAAAAGGTGGCCTGGTGGTGGCTGGTAATAACTATGTTATTACGGCGCCGTTAAAGCGCAAGTTAACGGAAAAAACTCTCGAAGCCTGGGTTCAGCTCGATAACCTTGATCAGCGAGGAGGGGCGGCGATCAGCATCCAGACCCCCAATGGGATTGTCTTTGATGCGATTGTTTACGGGGAACGAGAAGCCACGAAATGGATGGCAGGCAGCAATGGCTTTGTACGCACCAAGTCGTTCCAGGGAACCGCAGAAAAAGAAGCCAAGGACCGTCCAGTTCACGTTGCGATTGTCTATACCAAGGATGGCGTGATTACCGGTTATCGAAACGGCCAACCTTACGGCAAGCCCTACAAGAGTGTCGGGTTGCAATCCTATGACGAGTCGGCTGTCGTGACCTTCGGACTACGGCATTTGCCCGCTGGAGGTAGTAAGCATCTCAAGGCCCGTATTATGCAGGCCCAGCTTTACGACTTTGCTCTCTCACCGGCAGCAGTGGCTGCCTCTGCCGGGGACGGCAGGAATTACGTAGCAGAGGCTGAACTGGTCAAGCGGATGAACGCCGCGGATAAGACTCGCTACCAGGCACTGATGGCTCAAGAGAAGAAAGTGAGTGATACCCTCGCTGCACTGCAACGCCAGGGAAAATACCGGATCTATACCAATATCGCTCGCAAACCGGATGTGACGTATTTCCTCGATCGAGGTGACGTTATGAAACGCGGTAAGGTGGTGTCCCCTGGAATCGTCAAGGCAATGCAGGGCCTTGATTTCGATATGAAGCTGGCTGCCGATTCATCGGATCGAGATCGACGCCTGAAGCTGGTGGAGTGGATCACGCATGCCAATAATCCGCTGTTCAAACGCGTGATCACGAATCGTCTTTGGCATTACCACTTTGGGACAGGCATTGTTGATACACCGAGTGACATGGGGTTCAACGGAGGTCGACCCAGCCATCCGGGATTGTTGGACTGGCTGTCTCAACAGCTAGTCGACCAAAAGTACCAATTAAAGGCGATGCATCGTTTGATCGCGTCCTCAACGGCTTATCGCCAGGCGGCCACACTCAATCCACAGGCTGCTGCGGTGGATGCGGAAAACCGTTTGCTGTGGAGGAAGTCTCCGCAACGGCTTGATGCGGAAGCTGTTCGTGATGGAATGCTCTTGATTGCTGGAGTGTTAAATACTCAGCGTGGTGGTCCGGCGTTCGAAGATGTCAAGATCGTGCCCAATAATGGCACCACGTATTACGAACCGTTTGACGAGGAAAATCCGGCGCTGAATCGTCGTACGGTTTATCGTTTTTCACCACGGGGTGGTCGCGTCGCCTTGCTGGATGTTTTTGATTGCCCGGACCCCTCTGCAGCAACTCCGCGTCGCTCCGTGACCACCACACCCCTACAGGCATTAAGCCTGCTTAACAATGCCTTCGTACTGCGCATGGCAGATCATTGTGCCAGTCGGGTCAAGACAGAAGTGGGTGACCAGGAAATGGGAAAACAGGTCCAGCGGGGTTTCGAACTGACGCTGGGTCGCCAGCCGGCGCCCGAGGAACAACAGGCCGCGCAGCGACTGGTCAAGCAACACGGTCTCCCGGCCCTGTTTCGGGCACTTTTTAACACCAACGAATTCTTAATCGTTCAATAGGATTGAACCTGATGCCAACCAATTTAAACCGTCGCCAATTTGTCGAGTGGAGCACGCATGGACTGGGCAGTATTGCCCTGCTGGAATTGCTGCAACAGGATGGTGTGCTGGCAGCAGCAGAGCCCGCGGGCACGGAAACCAACCATGCACCACGCGTCAAAAGAGCGATCCAGATATGCCTCGTGGGAGGCATGAGTCATGTTGATTCGTATGATTATAAACCGGAGTTAACGAAGAAGCAGGGTAAAACACTGGGGTCCGATGAAAAGCCCGATATCTTCTTTGGCAAGGTTGGGCTCCTGCGAGGGAGTGACTGGGAATACAAGCAACGAGGAGAGAGTGGACTCTGGATTTCAGAGATGTTTCCCCATATCGCCAAGATGGCTGATGAATTAACCCTGATGCGTTCCATGGTTTCTGACTCGGCGAACCATACGCCGGCACTCTTCGTGTCCAACAGCGGTTTCCAGGCCAATGGATTTCCTTCCCTGGGAAGCTGGCTGTCCTATGGACTGGGAAGTGAAACCGAAGCTCTCCCCTCCTTTGTTGTACTGCCCGATGAACGTGGTGGTCCCAATGGAGGTGCTTCGAACTGGACCAGCGGCTTCCTGCCGGGTCAAAACCAGGGTGTCGTTTTCACGGGAGGAGATCAGCCGGTGCGAGACCTGTTCCCGGCCAGGGATATCGCCCAGGGAGCGGACCAGGATACACGGAAGTTCATCGAATACCTGAACCGTAAACACCTCGACAAGATAGGACAGGATGAAAGGCTGCTGTCCCGGATTCGTAGCTATGAGTTGGCGGCTCGGTTGCAAACCTCGATACCCGAGGTCAGCCGTTACGCAGATGAACCCGAGGCAATTCGAAAGCTTTACGGAATCGATGAAAAGAAAACAGCAGACATGGGCCGGCGTTGCCTGCTGGGAAGACGGCTCCTGGAACGGGGCGTCCGTTTTGTACAGGTTTACTCGGGAGGTCCGATCGCGGGCAGCCCTCGTGCCAGCTGGGATGCGCATGAAAGCGTCAAGGATAACCACTCCCTGGAAGCGGGACGCATTGATCAGCCCGTGGCCGCCCTGCTACAGGATTTGAAACAGCGCGATATGCTCAAGGATACACTGGTTATTTTTACCACGGAATTCGGCCGGACGCCTTTCGCGCAGTCCGCAGCCAACCAGGTCGGACCTGGTCGAGATCATAATCGCTATGGCTTTTCCTGCTGGTTAGCCGGCGGCGGCTTGCGTGCGGGGACCAGTTATGGACAGACCGATGAGATTGGTTGGAAAGCCGTAGAGAATCCAGTCACCTGGAACGATTTTCATGCCACGATTCTTCACCTGTTCGGTATCGAACATGAACAATTGACCTTTTATCACAATGGAATACAGCGGCGATTGACCAATGTTGCCGGCGATGTGGTAACCGGGATTCTTAGTTGAGCGGCACGAGGTCATGGTTTTTGGCCCACTCCCTACTGTCGGGGGGTGTCCCGGTTGAATAGGGGTTTGTTGATGGGTTCTGGTTTGGGATAATAAGAACCGTTAGCTTCCTAAACGTTGAGAGGATTGTTCGCTGCCCCGTTTTTCATGGATTGTTTTCACCATGCCCTGCTTACCGCCACTACACGTTTTCAGAGGTTTCCCGCTGAAACGTTTTCTTGGTGTACCCATGATGGTTTTTCTGTGGGCACCCCTGGTTCATGCGGACGAAGACACACTCTGGAAAAAGATTGAGGTGGTTCCGTCGCGCGTCGAATTGGTAGGACGCGATGCGATGCAACAGGTCCTGGTGCAGGGACAAACCAATACCGGTCGTTGGGTGGATTTAACCCACCAGGCTCGCTACCAGGTTCCTGACGGACAGGCGGTGACTGTCTCCCGACAAGGTGCCCTGCTGGCGCGTCTTGATGGCCAGGCATCATTGGAGGTTGTCGTTGCCGGTCGTACCTTCCAGGTACCGGTGACCGTTCGGGAATCGACGCAATATGGTGGTTTGAATTTTGAAAACCAGGTGCTGCCGATTTTCAACAAGTATGGTTGCAATGCCTCGGGTTGCCATGGCAAGGCCGAGGGACAGAACGGTTTCAAGTTGTCGGTCTTTGGCTTTGACCCCATGGGTGATCACCAGGCCCTGACGATGCAGGCCCGGGGGCGTCGTGTTTTTTTTGGTGCGCCTGAGCAGAGCTTGTTGATCCGCAAGGCCAGTGGAACAACGCCGCATGGTGGCGGCACCCTGATTCCCCGGGATAGCCCCGAGTATCGGCTGTTGAAGACCTGGATTGCTGCGGGAGTTCCTCTTGGAACGGAAAAAGATCCCGTATTGGTCGGTATCGAGGTGGAGCCCACCTATCGGCAGATGGAAATGTCGCAAAGTCAGCAATTGCGTGTTATGGCCAAATGGTCTGACGGCGTGCGTCGAGACGTAACGGCCATGGCAACCTACCAGACAAACAAGGAATCGTTGGCGATCGTTGATAGGAAGGGGCGGGTGGATACCGGCCAGGTTCCCGGCACGGTTGCAATCATGGCCAACTACCTGGGGGCGGTCTCTGTCTTCCGGGCAATGATTCCGCGGTCTGAAGCCGTGGTAGATTATCCGCAGGTACTGGAAAAGAACTTCCTTGACCAACACGTTAATCGGCAGTTGCAGGATTTGAATATCGTTCCCTCGGGAACCTGTACGGATGCTGATTTCCTGCGACGTGTTTACCTGGATGTGATTGGATCACTGCCGACGGCTGGAGAAGCGAGGGCTTTCCTTTCAGACCAGCGCCCGGATCGCCGAGCCCAACTGGTGAAGCAGTTGCTGGAGCGTCCTGAATACGCGGATTACTGGGCCCTGAAATGGGCTGACACCTTGCGCGTGGAACGCCTGAAGCTGGGTCGCAAGAACGCCTACGCCTATTACCGTTGGATTCGTCAGAGTTTCCTGAAGAACAAGCCATTTGACCAGTTTGCTCGAGAAGTGGTGACCGCTGAAGGACCACTCAATGAATTGGCAGCGGGGCATTTTTACAAGTCCGTGGGTAGCCCCAAGGATTGGGCAAGCACCCTTTCCCAGGTGTTCCTGGGGGTCAGGATTGAGTGTGCGCAGTGCCATCATCATCCGTTTGATCGTTGGAGCCAACAAGATTACTACGGTATGGAAGCTTTTTTTGCCCAGGTGAAATTCAAGCAAACCAGTCGTGGTGAAGCGATCGTGGCAGAAGGTGCCGCCAAGACGACGCATCCGCGCAGTGGCAAGGAAGTGTTTGCTCACCCACTTGCGACCAAGATGCCAGCAGAAAATAACACGGGAGATCGTCGTGTCGAATTGGCGGATTGGATGACCGGTGCAGAGAATCCCTGGTTTGCGCACAATGTCGCGAATCGGATGTGGGCCCATTTCCTGGGGCGGGGACTCGTTGAGCCCCTGGATGATTTTCGTTTGACCAATCCACCCAGTAACCCGGCCCTGCTGGATTCGCTGGCTCGCCACCTGGTGGAAAAGGACTATGATCTTCACGCCTTGATCGAATTGATTACCGCATCGGCTGCCTACCAGCGTTCAGTTGCCGTCAACGCGACGAACCAGGAAGACGAGGACAACTATTCAAGGTTCCTGTTTAAACGGATGGATGCAGAAGTCCTGCTTGATGCGATTTGCCAGGTAACCGGTGTGGAAGAGAAGTTTGCGGGTATCCCGGAGGGAAGCCGGGCTATCCAGCTTTGGGACAGTGCGGTACCCCATTACTTTCTCAAGACATTCGGCCGCCCTGTACGGGTGACCGCCTGTACCTGCGAACGTGCAGTCGATCCGACAGTGGGCCAGGTGCTGCATATGCTGAATGCACCGGGAATCCAGGAAAAGTTGTCGCACGTGGGCGGGCAGGTGGCGCAGTTGGTGGCCAGGCACCCAGATGCGTCGTCGCTGGTCGAGGAGCTTTACCTGGCGATGTACAGCCGTTTTCCCACTCGTGATGAACGTCAGAATGGAATGAATTACCTGAAAAACCAGCCAAATCGACAATTGGCTGCAGAGGATTTATGCTGGAGCATGATGAATTCTATAGAGTTCGTGTTCAATCATTAGTTTTCATGACTCGTGATCGGGCGAGCAGCAATAACGGGGCCAACCGAAAGGACCCATGAAATGACCAGGCGAAATCGATTTTGTGATGGTGTTCGACGTCGTGACCTGCTCAAGATTGGTGCTGCGGGCGCCATGGGATTTGGGGTTTCGCTACCTCAGCTCATGCAGCAACGTGCGCAGGCTACCAATCGATCAGTGGACGATATCTCGTTCATCTGCGTCTTCCTGCAGGGCGGTTTGTCGACGATTGATACCTGGGACATGAAACCCGAGGCGCCAGCCGAGTTCCGAGGCGAGTTCAAGCCGGTTGATACCAATGTCCCCGGCATCCAGTTATGTGAGCACCTGCCACGCCTGGGTCAGCAGATGGACAAGCTGGCCCTTGTAAGATCTTTTGGCCACAGTAATTCCGGCCACGGCCCCGCCGATCATTGGATGCTGACCGGTTATCATCCGGTGGGTGGATTCAACGGGGGTCTCAAGCCAAACAATCAGAAGCCCTCGCACGGTTCGGTGATCGCGCGGCAACTTGGCCCACGTGGCTCGGTTCCACCGTACGTTTGCCTGCCCAAGATGCACAATAGTGCTGGCGCCTCTTACCTGGGCTCCGCGGCTGCGCCCTTTGTCGTGGAGGCTGATCCGAATGCACCGGACTTTGCCGTGCCGGATCTGGCGCCACCCCTCGATATTTCAGCAAACCGACTCGGTAATCGTCAGCAGTTGCTGCAGCGAGTCGATCGGTTTCAGCAGGCGGTCGAGGTCCAGGCGAATTCCAGTGCTCGAACCCTGAGTACGTTCCAGCAAAAAGCGTTTGACCTGATGACTTCCGAGGCGACCAAGTCGGCCTTCAATATTGAGAAAGAATCGGAAAAGCTGCGGGATGAGTATGGACGACATTCACTGGGGCAGTCCTGCCTGATGTCGCGACGCCTGGTGGAGGCGGGAGTACGCTGTGTCCTGCTTGATCATACGAACTGGGATACGCATTACAATAATTTCAGCGTTCTCAAGGACGATCTGTTGCCGCACCTGGACAGTGCCCTTTCGACGATGCTGAGAGACCTGGAGGATCGTGGGATGCTGGAAACAACCCTGGTGCTGATCACGGGTGAATTCGGACGGACTCCGCGAGTTAATGTTCATGCGGGTCGAGATCACTGGGGTCCGAGTAGTGCGATCGCCATGGCAGGTGCGGGGATCCAGGGTGGTACCGTGGTGGGTGCCTCCAATGCCCGCGCCGAACGACCAGAAACCAAGCCGATCGGACCTGCGGACCTGGCGGCTACTGTCTACCACTGCATGGGTATTGATCCGAAAACGGAATACAAAACCGTGGAAGGTCGCCCCATCCCCATCGTGCCCGGCGACGGGCGGGTTATCAAGGAACTGTTCTGAGCGATAGGTTTCATGATGGAACCTGGCAGGAGAGACCAAGCGTGATGTCACTGTTGCGTTCCATGCTGGCCGTGTTTGTAGGCAGTTTCGTAGCCCTGAGCGCCTCGGTTGTTTCGGCCGATCCACCTCACGTGTCCTATATCTTTCCGGCTGGTGGACAACAGGGCACCACGATTCGCTTTCATGTAGGCGGACACTACTTGCGGGACGTTTGTCCGTTCGAGATGCTCGGGTCCGGGATTCACGGTCCAGCGCAGCTGAAACGGTCCAATGAGACGGTCTGGTTCGAGGGGCCGCGTATCCCCATGCCCGCCTCACAGGCCAAGGAAGATTATCCCCGAGAACAATGGGGCCAGCTGAAGATTGATTCAAATGCTTCCGTTGGTTTTCGCCGTTGGCGCGTCTGGACATCCCAGGGTGTGACACCCACGATGAAGTTCGTCGTAGGTGACTTGCCGGAAATCGTGGAACAGGAAATAGACGGAACACCGGTGCCGCAGTCCGTCGAATTGCCCGTGACGATTAATGGCCGCATTTTTCCCCGCGAGGATATCGACCTTTGGACCTTCCAGGCAAAGGCAGGTCAGCACTACGTCTGTGAGGTCATGGCCCAGCGCCTGGGTTCACCCCTGGATTCTCGCCTGGTGGTTCTTGATCCATCCGGGCAACCGGTTGCTGAGAACACGGACGGTATTGGCAAGGATGCCCTGGTCCGATTCCAGGCCGCTCGGGATGGTGCCTACCAGGTGCAGATCCAGGATGTTGAGTTTGGTGGTCTGCAGCATTATGTCTACCGACTTTCAATTCGCGAAGGGTTTTTCGTGGATCACGTTTATCCACTTGGTGGCCGCCGAGGCGCGACGATCCCGGTCCAGTTGTTTAGCCGGGCAGGTGATGCCAGGCAGATCGAACTGACCATGCCGAAAACCGGGTCCCTGGACCAGGTGGAGCCCGTGCGAGTGGACGGCCAGGTGACGAATCGATTTCAGTTTGACGTGGGTGATCTGCCGGAATTCCAGGAAGACCTGTCGGCGGCAGAAAAAGCGACCGGTGGAGCATTTGAGTTTCCAGCCGTGATCAATGGCAGAATTTCCCAGTTGGGCCAGGTCGACACCTGGCGGTTCACGGGCAAGAAAGATACGACCCTGCTGTTTGACTTGATGGCCGAACGCCTGGGCTCACCCCTGGATTCCGTCATGCGACTGTTGGATGCCGATGGTAAACAAGTGGCGCAGTCTGATGACATGAGCAAGACCGAGTCGGATTCTCGTTTCGAATTCAAGTTGCCACATGACGGGGACTATACCATTGAAATCAAGGAACGTTTTGCGCGGCGCGGTGGTTTGCAATACGCCTATCGGCTTTACGTGGCTCCTCAATCCGAGGAAGCCCCCGGATTTTCATTGCAACTGCCAGCGGATGGAATCACCCTCAATCGTGGCGAGGAAGTCAAGTTGAAGATCACGGCCAGTCGTCGCGGTGGTTTTTCGGGACCGATCGACCTGGATGTTCTCAACTTGCCGTGGGGAGTAACGGTTCAGGCTGTTTCGATTGCGGCGAAGAAGAATGACGCCACGTTGGCGCTGA
>JAZADA010000089.1:0-7383 GCA_036124135.1 Planctomycetota bacterium
TCCTGGGCGGCTGGAGGGGGGGCTGGTTTGTCGGCTGGTTTGTCGGCTGGTTTGTCGGCTGGTTTGTCGGCTGGTTTGTCGGCTGGTTTGTCGGCTGGTTTGTCGGCTGGTTTGTCGGCTGGTTTAGCGGCTGGTTTAGCGGCTGGTTTAGCGGCTGGTTTAGCGGCTGGTTTAGCGGGAATGGCCTTGCGGAGCCGATCAATCGCCTCCTTCAGATCCGGCTTCTTGGACCCGGCACCCGGTTTGGCAGGTGATGTCTTGGGCTTGGGCCTTGGCACGACGGTCAGTTTTTTGGGGATCGGAGGCAACGGGTGATCGGCGATAAACGCTTGCCATTTCTTGATCGCCGTCGGGCGTTGGCTGGCAGTACTGTAGCCAAGCGAACTGGTGCTCACCGAAAGCGATGGAACGCGCGTTGCCATTCGAGTACGGTCGAGCGCCGCCTTGGCCTGGAGCATCCCGTATTGCTTGTGATCTTGTTCATGCAGGAACAGCAGCCAGGCGAGAGCCACGTCTCGGATTTCGACAGTCAGTTCGACCTTCTTGCCGTTTTTTGTCAGGATGCGACGGGAGCAAACGGTCTGGTTGGTGAGCAGTTCGTTCAGCGAACGCGAATAATTCTTGCCACCCATCATCGCGATCACGTTCACGCAGTAAGCCTGGTAACTGCCGGAGAGGTTCTTGGCGTCTCGGAGTGTCGACATGGCCAGTTGGAGACCCGCAGGAATCTCATGCTGCAGCGAGAGTCGCAGCTTGTTATAGAGGGACCGGGTGCTGGTGGGTTTCGCGATCCAGTCACCGAGCATGATTCTCAGGCTGCGGTTGTTCGGAGTTTTACCCAGGGCCTGCTGCAGCGAGGCTTGTTGCAGCAGGTTATGCCAGTAACTGTTGTCGGTGATTGTCGATGGTAACTCCAGTTGCGGATCTCCACAGACAAACAGCAGGGCAGCCAATGTCCCCAGGCTGGGTGCCTTGCGTTGATTTGCCACGCGACTGTAGGTGCGGCTGTACACCTGTCGAAAGCGCGTATCGAGAGCCTCGGCGGCGGCTTCATCGCCTGCATCCAGGGAGGCCAGCAAGCCTCGTTCGGCCTGTTGCATCTGCACGAACAACGAGCGTGCTTCGGGATCATTGCCCGTGCGTTCCTGGAAACGTTTCCAGGCGGGTAGCATCTGGCCAGCCGGGGACTCGGGGTTCTCGATAAAGGCCTTGAGTTCGCGTCGGTATTTTTCTTCCAGTACGTCTGCCAGGAGCCGCCGACAACTGCGACGAACTTCCGCATCGGGATGAGCGAGGCCACGTTCCAGTGCCTGCTGAGCCGTTGGGCCCAGTTTCAATAATTCCTGCTGTGCCTGCTCACGCTTGGTGAAAGAGGCGTCGGCCAGTTGTTGGACCAGCAGGTGGCCCGGGGACTCGGGGGCAGGGCTTTCCTGGGCGAAAAGGTTCAGTGAGCTGAAAAAGACCAGGCTCACGAGCAGGCGCGTGGCCAGGCAGATGCGGCTCGCCGCAGGCGATGGAAAAGACATCTCGAGGGCCTTCATGAAGGTGCCGTGGAGCCTGGAAATAGCTGAAAAACCAGTTGTTTCAATACATGGAGCCTACCAACAGGACAGCTGCAGGTAAAGCACGGATACCAATTGCGGACGATCGCGGCAGTGCGTTAAGTAGTTTGCCTGTCAACGCTTAGCCGAAGATGTTTGGTGTGGGATAAAGCTCGTGTGTCATCCGCCTGTCGGTTTTCAGGCGAGGATTTCCTGGGCCACGTCACCTGCTACGTCGGTCAGGCGAAAATCACGCCCGGCATACCGGTAGGTGAGTTGTTCGTGGTCCAGTCCGAGCAGATGCAGGAGCGTGGCGTGCAGATCGTGGATATGCATCTTGTCGTCCTGGGCGTAGTACCCATATTCATCGGTAGCGCCATAACGGAATCCTGGTTTTACACCACCGCCAGCAAACCAGACGGTAAAGCCTTCCGGGTTGTGGTCGCGTCCGTTGGTACCCTGGGCGGTGGGAGTTCGGCCGAATTCACCTCCCCACATGACCAGCGTGTCTTCCAGGAGCCCACGGGCCTTGAGATCCTTGAGCAGTCCGGCGATGGGGCGATCTACTTCCAGTGCGTTCTTGGTATGTCCCTTGTGGAGATCACCGTGCTGATCCCACTGGACCATGGAATCGCTATGCGTGACCTGGATGAAGCGGACACCTTCTTCAGCAAACCGTCGCGCCAGCAGGCATTGCCGTCCAAAGTCTGCAGTGATTTTTTCATTGATACCGTAGAGGTCGAAGGTCGCCGGGGTTTCACGGGACAGGTCTTCGATACGAGGCATTTCCATCTGCATGCGGAAGGCCAGTTCGAAGCTGTTGATGCGCGCTTCCAGGTCGAGTGCCGGGCCGGCGTTTTCAAGGTGGGCCTGGTTGATTTCCTTGAGCATGTCGAGTTGTGCTCGCTGAGCCTGCTGGGAAGTCCAGGCATTGTTGGCATACTTGACCCTGGCGTTGGTCGAGGGCTGGCTGGCCACGCCCAGCGGAGTGCCCTGGTAGTGGGCTGGTAGGAAAGCACTGCCCCAGTTCTTGACGCCACCATGGGCCAGCGTGGGGCAAATCGTCACAAATCCTGGCAGGTTCTGGTTTTCCGTTCCCAGCCCATAGGTGACCCAGGCTCCCATGCTGGGACGCACAAAGTTGTCGCTGCCGGTATGGAGTTTTAGTAATGCTCCGCCGTGGGCCGAATTCGTACCATGGACCCCATGGAGGAAACACATGTCATCGACGCACTGGGCGACGTTGGGAAATAACTCGCTGACTGGTATGCCCATTTCCCCGGCGGGTTTGAATTTCCAGGGGCTGGCAAGCAGCTTTCCCGTGTCTGCGAAGGTGACACGGGGTTTCTTGAAGGGTAATTCCTTGCCGTCATCCCGTTGCAGCTTGGGCTTGTAGTCAAACGTGTCGACATGCGAGGGGCCCCCCTTCATGAAGAGGAAAATGACGCGTTTGGCCCGTGGTGTGAAATGTGGTGCGGTCGCTGCCAACGGATTCATTTGACGGCCAACCGTGTTGTCAGCTGCGTTGGACGGGTTGGCCAGCAGGGAAGCCATGGCCAGGTTTCCGAAACCCAGCGCGGATTGCCGCAGCATGGCCCGCCGCGAAACCCCCTGGGGTTGGCAGTGCTGGCAGTCGGACGTTGGTACGGGGGAATGTTTGCCCATGGTGCAGTGGACTCTCACTTAACGTAGATAAACTCATTGCTCATCAGTAGTACATGGCAGAGGGATTGCCAGGCACGAACCTCGGGATCGATGGGATCCGCTGGGGGGACTGCGGTGTTTACCGGCGGCTTGCTGCGAAAGGCATCCAGGTAATGTTGGCACCGTTGTCGTTCCAACGGGGATGGAGATCTTGCGTAGAGCCGCTGGTAGAGGGTGGTGATCGTTTGCGTGAACGATGTGTTGGCCTTGATTTGCCGCGCCAGCTGTTCTGTTACTTCCTGCATGAAACTGCTGTTCATCAAGAAGAGCGCCTGGGGTGCCACGGTCGAGGTGTTGCGGTTGCCGTTGAGCACACTGGCGTCATTGTAGTCAAATAACTGGAACATCTCGTAGAGATTATTTCGCACGACCGGCAGGTAAACACTACGTCGGTGATCCTTGTAGTTGGTCTTGTCAATGGAAGTGTGATCGAAGAAGAATTGACGATTAGCCACGTGCAGCATGGAGCCGCCGAATCGACGATCCAGGAGGCCGCTGGTAGCCAGTAGCGTGTCGCGCAGCGATTCGGCCTCCAGCCTGCGGATGTCAAATCGCCACCAGAGGCGGTTTTCCGGATCAACCTGGCTGGCCTTGGCATTGTGGTGGCTGCTCATCTGATAGGTGCTGGATAATACGATCCAGCGGTGCAGGCGCTTGATGGACCACTGACGTTCCATCAGGCCCAGGGCCAGGTGATCTAGCAGCTGGGGATGACTCGGCAGCTCGCCCAGGTGACCGAAGTTGTCCGTGGCAGCAGCAATGCCGCGACCAAAATGCCATCGCCAGACACGGTTCACGATTACCCGGCTGGTAAGCGGATGGTCGGTGGCGGTCAGCCACGAGGCCAGTTGCAGACGCCCACTTTGATCGGCTGGAAATTCGGGCTGGGTCACAGAGACGAACATTTCGGGTACGCGACGGGGGACTTCCTTGCCGAGTTTCAGATGGCTGCCTCGGATATGGACTTTCACGTTATGGATTTCCTGGTCCTGGACGCCCATGGCGGTGGGCAGTTCGGGTGTCTCCTTTTCCAGTTGCGTCCTTTCTTTTTCCAGGTTTGCCAATTGCTTTTGGATGGCCGCGGGATACTTGCTGGCGGCGTCCTTGGGCAGCGGGGTGCCTGGTTTCAGGGTCGCGGAGAGCTGCTTGTTGGCCTCGTCGGTGAGTTGCTTGATTTGCGACTTGAGCTTGGTGATGGTTTCCGTGCGCTGCTGGTGTGCCTGTTGTTCGGCGGCGGTGGCCAGCGGGTTTTCATGCCAGCGCGCGATCCGCTTGAAGGATTCCATCGTGCGGGTGCTTTTCAGGATTCCAGCCAGCCCGTAATAGTCCTCGGTGGAGATCGGATCAAACTTGTGGTCATGGCAACGGGCACACCCAAAGGTCAGCCCCATGAAGGCACGACCGATGGTATCGATTTGCTCGTCAATAATATCCATTTCCATTTTTTGTACATCACTCTCGGCCAGTACCTTGGGGCCCAGTGAGAGGAAGCCGGTGGCGGTCAGGCGAGCAGATTGTTCTTCTTTCGAGACCTTGCCGGGGAGCAGGTCACCGGCCAGTTGCTCGTGGATGAAATGATCGAAGGGCTTGTCTGCATTGAATGCCTGGATCACGTAATCCCGGTAGCGCCAGGCGTTTCCGTGAGCGATATTTTCATCCAGCCCGTTGGAGTCGGCATAGCGTGCTACGTCCAGCCAGTGGCGTCCCCAGCGTTCCCCGTAAGCGGGGGATGCCAGGAGCGTATCGACCAGCCGATGGTAGGCGTGCGGTGACGTATCTGCCAGGAATTCACGGACCTGGTCCGTGGTTGGTGGCAATCCGGTCAGATCCAGTGCGAGTCGACGAATCAGGGTGCTTTTGTCTGCCACCGGGGCTGGTTGCAGGCCACGAGCTTCCAGTTGGGCGAGTATATAGTGATCAATCGAATTCGTTGGCCAGGTTGCGTTCTGTACTGCTGGTAACGGCGATCGCTGCAGTTTTTGTAGTGACCAGAGAGGCTTGTCTTGATCAGCGGGCATGGTGGGACGTTTGTTGGCGTCGGGGTGGGGAGCCCCGATCTTGATCCAGTGTTTGAAATCCTTGATGACTTGTTCCGCCAGGCGTCGCTTGGGAGGCATTTGCAATTCTTCGTCGTCATATTCGATGGCGTGGATCAGCAGGCCCTGGTCCGGTTCGTTAGGTACGATTGCCGGACCGGTTGCCCCTCCCTTGATCAAGGCCTGGTAGGTATCCAGTCGCAGTTCGGACTCCTGCTTTTTTGCTCCATGGCACTTGTAGCATTGCATCGCCAACACGGGCCGAATCTTCGTTTCAAAGAACTTGATTCCCTGGGGGTCTGCACATGCCGGCGAGGGATGAAGTAACAGGGCGCCGATCGTTAGCAGGATGGCGAATCGCCAGGGGTTCGATCGTAGGACAGGAACAATCATGGTCAATGTTTCCGCTGCCGAGATAGGGCTGAAAACCGTTGCTTGTCAGTTTACCACAAATGCGAACCGGGCCGCGATTCCGGTCCTGGTCGGGCAGGTGTTTCAGGCGAAAAAAACGATGCTAATCGGCGAGTTTTCCCATTTGTTCAGTAATCCATGCTTCCAGCTCTTCCAGGTCCACGGGGGGGTATTCGGAGAGATCGGGCCGTAGTCGGACGGCTTCGTTGGCATAGACGGGTGTGATTTCCTTTTGGGTTTTCGACGTGTTCCAGTGGATCAGGATTCGGATACACTTTTCCAGGCTCCCCGGAACGTGGATCTCGTTGGTACACATGAGCGGTACGTCGAGCCAACCAAGTTGGCGGGCTGCCAGGGCGGGGAACTCACAGTCCAGGTCTCGGGTCGTACTAAAAATCGCACTGGTGACATCTCGGGAATCGATGTCATTGAGTCGGATCATGAGTGCGAGCAATTGCCGCGTTGCGGTCAGGACCTCGTCCCGATCGTTACTGGTAGCCGTAGTTGCTCCGCGAACGCCACGACAGACAACACTCATAAGGCGATTCTTTCGATATGAAACATGAAATGATACTGGCCAGGGGCAGTAGGAGATGCCCTTTAGGGGAATGACTTCCCCTAAGCATAGCGATTGGTTGTCAGGGTCGGTAGTCGGTCCGTTTAGGACGGTTGCAGGGGGGCTGGTTGAGTTGGCGAGGGGTGTTTCGGGGCAGGGAATTATGGGGATTTAAAAGAAACCAAAAAAAAATGTTGCAAGGTGTTGACGGACAAGTGGTTTCGGGTATTATGTTGGCTTGCCGATTGTATGCACTTCGGTGTCATGCGGTCGGTTTGTTCTTTGATAATTTAGTAGTGAACTCTCAATCGATTTATTTTGATCCAGTCTGTATGAGACTGTGTTTTTCAGAAATACAAGTGATTGATAAACGGGGTTTACCCTGTTTAAAGGTCGCTTGGAAAACTGGATTCAAACTTAATTAATTGGCTCACGAGACGTTTTCAGCTGTTTTAAACAGTTGGAAACGTTCAAGTATATGTTAATTGAAGGGTTTGATCCTGGCTCAGAATGAACGTTGGCGGCGTGGATTAGGCATGCAAGTCGAGCGGAAAGGCTACCTTCGGGTAGTACTCGAGCGGCGCAAGGGAGAGTAACGCGTGGATACCTGCCCCTAGCTTCGGCATAGCGGCGGGAAACTGCCGGTAATACCGTATAATGTCTCCGGACCAAAGGTGTGATTCCGGCTAGGGAGGGATCCGCGTCCTATTAGGAAGATGGTGGGGTAACGGCCTACCATTCCTTAGATGGGTAGCGGGTGTGAGAGCATGGCCCGCCTCACTGGGACTGAGACACTGCCCAGACACCTACGGGTGGCTGCAGTCGAGAATCTTCGGCAATGGGCGAAAGCCTGACCGAGCGACGCCGCGTGCGGGATGAAGGCCTTCGGGTTGTAAACCGCTGTCAGAGGGGAGGAAATATTTAAGGGCTATCCCTTTTATTTGACCGATCCTCAGAGGAAGTACGGGCTAAGTTCGTGCCAGCAGCCGCGGTAATACGAACCGTACGAACGTTATTCGGAATCACTGGGCTTAAAGGGTGCGTAGGCGGCTTGGCAAGTTGGGTGTGAAATCCCTCGGCTCAACCGAGGAACTGCGCTCAAAACTGCCAAGCTAGAGGAAGATAGAGGTGAGCG